>NZ_JBSFTP010000052.1:0-55552 GCF_053591315.1 Streptomyces sp. NPDC003042 | reverse complement strand
GGGACCCGCTCCGCGGGTCCCACAGCGCTGCGCGCTGTGCCAACGAGCAGCCTCGCTTCGCTCGGCTGGAAGGGCTCCGCTTCGCGGAGCCCAGGGAACCGCCTCGCTTCGCTCGGCCGAGTCCCGCTTCGCGGGACTCGGCCGGCTCGCTTCGCTCTCCGGCCTGGTGGTCCGCTTCGCTCCCCACCGGGCCCTGGGTCCGCTTCGCTACCCCAGGTCCAGGCAGGTCTTCTTGTGCTGCTGAGTGGCCATCAGGGGCCCGGTCCGCTGCGCTTCCCGGGCCTGCCCGCTGCCGCGGGCGCAGCAACAGGGAGGTGGGTGGGGTGCTTGGCGCTGCTGCTGACATTCGGACTGTGTGTCGCCGGGGGCTTCGGTCCCGGTGGTCGTGCACGGCTGGGATCTCATCTTATCCTGCGTGCTTCATTTTTGAGTCCGGATAAGAACAGGAATCAGGCGGCCGTGGCGCTGCGGGGGCAGGGGTCGGGTGCACCCGTACGCGGCGAAGGTGAACCGGACCTGGGAGTTGTGTCCCTGACTGCCCCTCATACCTCTCATGTGCTGGCTGTACCGGATGGCGGTGGTTGCTGTCAGTCGTATGCCGATACAGGTCAGTTGGGTGCCGAAGGGCTGGGATACCTGGGACGGGGACGGCCTGTGCTGTCCGGTGCTCGGCAGAGAGGGGCCGCACATGCCGGAAAGCGGCGAGGAGTTGGTGGGTGGTACTGCGGCTGTGTTCCCGCCCCGTGCCGGGCGGGCGGCAGCGATGCCCCGGCTACTGGAGCTCGATGGGCGAGGGGAGCTGACATCCGCGCACGTACGCCTGGTCGCCCAGGCCCTCGGGAAGTCGGAGCGAACCGTGTGGCGGTGGCTGGCCGCTGCCCGGGAGGACGACCGTTTCGCCCGGATGGAGGCCTCGCACTTCACCATCACCACGGAAGTAAGGCGGCTGCTGGCCCTGTGGGGCGGCAACGCCTCCCGCGTCCACGCCGAGCTGGTACAGCGGGCAGCCGAAGACCCGGACGCGCCGGCGGTGCCGTCGCTGTCGACACTGCACCGGGCGATCCGCCGGGACCTGACCCGCGGCGAGCGGGCCGGGCTCAAGAGCGGCGAAGCCGCGCGGCGCGCGCATGACGTGTTCGGCAAACGGCCGGCGACGCACCGCAACGCGGTGTGGGAGGGCGACCACAAGCACGTGCCTGTCGAGGTCGACGTGGAGGGTGGGCTGACCACGCCGTGGGTGACCTGGTTCATCGACTGCGGCACCAAGGCGATCACGTGGGTGGCGGTCACCGCGCACACACCGAGCCGGGACGCGGTGCTGGCGTCCCTGCGGATCGCGATCACCCGCACCGAGCCATTCGGGCCGGTCGGCGGGCTGCCCGGTCAGATCCGGGTCGACCGCGGCAAGGAGTTCCTGTGCCGGGCGGTCACCGCGGCGATGGGCGCGTTCGCCGTCCCCGTCACCGATCTCCCCGCCTACAGCCCGCATTTGAAGGGCACCATCGAGGCGCTGAACGACGCGGTGGAGGAGATGTTCCTCGTCTCGCTCCCCCGCTACACCGGCCGCCAGAAGCTCACCGGAGGCCGGCTCGCCGATCCCGATGCCCCGCCGCTCACCTACGAGGCGTTCGTGGGCCTGCTGCTGGACTGGACGACCTGGTGGAACACCCGCCACCACCCGGACGCCCTGGGCGGCAAGACGCCCATCGAGGCGTGGCAGGCCGATGCGACGCCGCTCACGGACGTGCCGGCCGGGCAGCTGGCGACGTTCGCGCTGGAGGACGACGGGCGCACGTACACGATCAGCACGTCCGGCGTGCGGTGGCGCCGCCGCGACTACCTCGCCCCCTGGATGAACGGCCGTACCGGAACCAGAGTCTCGGTACGCCACCTGCCCCACCACGACGACACCATCGAAGTCTTCGACGTCGCCACCGGGGGCCACCTCGGCTCGGCGTTCCTGGCCGATGCCGCGAGCCGGGAACAGATCCGCTCCGTCCAAGCCGCACGTACCGCGGCCGCCCGCCGACTCAAAGCCGATCTGAAAGCCGCGGAGAAACTACGCCACCGACGCTTCGAAGCCTCCACCACCGCCGCCCCTCCCCGCCCGCTCGCCTCCCCCACCACCGCCCAGGCCGAAGAAGAACTGGGCGCGGCAGGACAGGTCGACCGCCGTGCGCTGGCCCGCCCCGACTACATCCCGCACGGCCCCGCACCCGAGACCTGGGCCCGCCCCAGGCCCCCGCGCACACCTACTCCTGATGAGGACGACAGCTGATGATCGCCGACCTGGACTACGGACTGCTGCCCGACGAGCGCGAAGATCACTTCCTGGGCCTGGAGCAGGCACAACTGGTGGGCACCGACACACTGCTGACCACCCGCGACAACATCGAGGCCGTCATCGAGGCCAAGGCCATGATGTGCGTCTACGGGCCCGCCGGATCCGGCAAGACGATGTCCGTGAACTCCGCGCTGCGCCACCTCGCCCCGGACATCACCCACCGTCTGGAGCTGCGGGCGGGACCGACCCCGCGCGACATCCGCCACGGTCTCTTCCAGGCCCTGGGGCTGCCGGGTGAGCCGCCGGCCCGTCCGATCGAGTTCGACACCCTGCTCAAAGAGGCGCTCGCCGAGGAATTCCGGGTCCTGGTCTGCGACGAAGCCCAGTGGATGAAGAAGACCGGGTTCGAGTTCTGGCGCCACCTGTGGGACGACAAACGCACCAACATCGCCATGATCTTCGCCGGAGGCGACGGCTGCTACAAAGTCCTGCGACGCGAACCCATGCTCGCCTCCCGGATCTTCATCTGGCAGGAGTTCACCCGCATGTCCAAGGACGAGGTACGGGCCACGATCCCCGCCTTCCACCCCGCATGGGCAGACGTGGACACCGCACTGATCGACGCGATCGACAAACAGGCAGCCCACGGCAGCTTCCGCAACTGGGCCAACATCACCACCCACATCCTCGCCGGCATGAAGAAGATGAACCTGAAGCAGGTCGACGAAGACCTCGTGCGCTGGGTCTACAGCAAAATCGGCGGCATGTAGTGACGGCCGCTGGCCTCCCAGCCGTCACTGTCATCATCGACAAAGACGACCACCCCGCATGGACGGCCGCCGCGCATACCGCGCACGGCCCCGGCCTGGGACGTCTGACCGTCGACCCCAGCCCCGCCAACGGCGCACCCGCCGCCCTCGCCCACGACCTGCTCTACGCCCTGGGCAAACGACTCCCCCAAGGCGGAGAAACCTACGGAACCTGGGCCGACTCCCAGCGCCCCGCCTGGGACGCGGCCTGCGCCTGGACACTCGCCCACCACATCGGACACCTGATCGTCTGCCGCACCGACCGCCTCACACACGCCCGCCGGGCCCAACTGCTCGCCCTGCGAGAGCGCAGCGGCATCCGACTCACCCTCCTCTGGCACCGCCCGGTCAGCCCCGCACTGACCACGCTCCTCGAAGAGACCCCGCACCACATCATCGACACCCTCCCCCACGCACGCGTCGCCCTGGAGCAGACAGGACGTTTCCCGGCCGACATCAGGAGCCCCGGGCAGCCCGAACTCCGAGCCCGCGCCCTGCCAAGACGACGGGCAATGGATCACCCCGCGAGCACCGCTGGACAGCGTGGTGGTGGACCGTCTCGCACGCACCCGGTGCCAGGGCGTCCCCGCGGTCGCCCCCGACAACGCCGCACCGCCCAAGCAAGAAGACGGCCGCACACCGGGAGACGTCCTCGCCGCCCGGCTGACCACAGTGGCGCACCCGCTCCACGCGGCAGCCCTGACCATCCACGCGATCACCGCAGCCGACATCGACCGGCTCGCACTCATCCGCGGCATCGACATCGACGAGAGCACAACCGTCGTCAAAGTCCACGACAGCGCAGCCCACCGCCGATGCCGGCTCTACTCCCTGCCCGCCTGGGCACGCCCTCTGATACTCGCGGCCTGCATCCATGGACAGCTCAAGGACCGCGCCCCGGACAGCCCGCTCTTCCAGCCCATCACCGCCCAGGGCGGAGAACAACTCACCCTCACCGCAACAGGAATCCGCTACGCGTTCGGCCCCATGCGGTAAGAGGATGCTGTCCGCCTTCACCAGACGGCGCTCCTCAGAGCACTCCCACGGCCCTGACCAGCGACAACGCGCTCCACGCTGTACCGACCGGCAACCAACCGACCTGCCCGGACACCAAAAACGTCAGCCCCACATCGGCATCCATGTCACCACCCGAAACCCTCACGGCAACAAACCGACCTACAGAAACCCGATATCTCCCACACTGACATCACGATGCCGAACCACCACCGACAAAACGCCACAGATCATCAGGTGTTCCAGTCGTCGGGCGACGCAGCGGGCGGGATGAGGTCCGGCAGGGCCAAGGCGGCCATGTCGCTGTCGGATGTCGCGGCGAGTTCCTGATCGGCTTCGGCTGCCGTGACGGCGCCCAGACGCTGCGCGGGCGTGGGATCGGTGGCCGGGGCGAAGCGCTGCCGGCGCAGGGCCTCGGCCTTCTTGGCGTCCTCGCGCAGTCGGCGGGCCCGCACGGTGCGGGTGCGGCGCAGCTCGTCGAGCTGTTCCGGGGTGGCGGCGTCGGCGAGGTGGGCGGTGCCGAGGTGGCGGCCAGCCGGGTCGCAGACCTCGATCTCGTGGTCGTGGTGGGGCATGTGCCGGATCCGGACGCTGCGGCCTGCCTGGCCGGCCATCCACGCGCCGAGGTAGTCCCGGCCGCGCCAGCGCACGCCGTGGCTGCTCAGTTTCCGGACCCGGCCGTCGTCTTCCAGCATCAGCCCCCACAAGGCGGCCTCGGGGATGTCCGAGAGGGGCGTGGGGTCGGCCTGCCAGGCCTCGACGGGGGTCCGGCCGGCCAGGCCGGCGGGGCGGTGCTCGGTGTTCCACCAACGCGCCCAGTCGAGGACCTCGGCGGTGAACTCGGCGAAGGTCAGCGGCAACGGGTCGGGGTCGGGCTTCTTCTTGGCGCGCCGGGGCTCGGGGGTGAGGGTGTAGCCGGGCAGGACCGCGAAGAGCATGCGGTCGGCACAGCGGTTGAGGTTCTCCACCGTGCCCTTCAGATGCGGGCTGTAGGCAGGCAGGTCCTCAATCTTGGAGCCCAGGACGCCGAACACGCCCAGGACCGTCTTCGACAGGAAGTCCCGGCCGCGGTCGACGCGCACGTGCTCAGGGACGCCGCCCGCAGGTCCGTACGGGCCGGTGCGCAGCACAGCCGCGCGCAGGGCCGCCAGGATCGACGCCCGGGAGGGATGACCAGGGGTGACCGCGGTGCCCGGGATGGTCTTCGTCGCGACGTCGATGAACCACGTCACCCACGGGCGCACCAGCTCCCCGTCCGCGTCGACCACAAGCGGCGCCTGGACGTGGTCGGCCTCCCAGGTGTGGTTCCGCCACTGCCTCGGGCGACGCCCGAACACGTCATGAGCCCGGGCCGCCTCCGGACCCCGGGCCAGGCCCGCGCGCTCGCCCGCACTCAGGTCACGGCGCACCGCACGCAGGAACGTCGACAACGACGGCACCGGATTCAGCAAGGGCACTGCCTCCGTCGGCGCACCGCCCGGAACCGCGGTGGCCGGTTCACCGGCCGCCGTCCGGGCGCGGGCCACCAGCTGCCGGTGGACTGCGGACGCGTTTCCCCGCCAGTACGCAGCAGCACCCGCACCTCCGATGACATCTCGAACCGGTCCGCCGGTCGCTCCCCCGGACGGGCCACCATGCGGGGCTCGGCTTCGGCCTGCGCGAGCCACCGCCACACCGTCCGCTCCGACACCCCCAAACACTCCCCCGCAAGGCGCACATGCCCCCGCGACAACCTCCCCCGGCCCCGAAGTCGCAACAGCTGCTGAACCGCCGGCCCCCGCAACGCCGCGAGCGCCGGACCCTGGAGCTCAGGCACCGGCTCTGGCGCCTGGCAACGCTGTCGGCTCTCCCACCTCGGATGAACTGATCACGGAACCGCTCCCTGCCGCCTGGTCTTGGTCTCCCTTTCCAATCCCGTGCCGCCGGCCGTTACGGGTAGGGGCCCAGCCGGGCGCAGCCCTGCTCGATCAGCGCACGGTCCACACGTACGTCCCGGCCCCGCTTGGCCAGGGCGTAGACGTGGGAGGTGATCTTCACCCAGGTACGGAAGTTGCCCCGCGCGACCGTGGCATCCGCCCACGCCACGTCCGCCGGGCCCACGCCCTCCGACACGTCATGGAACATCGCCAGCGTCTCCCCGAGCCGCTCCTGGTCCAGCCCGGGAACCTGGTCCCAGGTCAGCACCCGCGACCGCAACGCGGGCGCCCGAGCGATGACCCGCTCGGCTCCAGCCCCACACAGAAGCAGCGCTGCAGCCGTACCCGGCTCGTCCCACAGCAGACGCAGGTAATCCAGCAGCGGCGGAGACAAGCGTTGCGCGTCATCTAGGAACAGCACCCCAGGCCGGCGCAGCGCCTCCCCCAGGGCACGGTCCGCCGGCTGCGCACGGTGCGACAAAGACCCCGCCGCCAACCCCATGGCCTCCAGCAGCGAAGCCCGCATCTGCGGCAGGCCCGGCTTCACCCCCACCACCGCCCACCACACCGGTACCCGATCAGGCAACAGATGCAACGCCTGCTGCACCGCCACCGTCTTCCCCACCCCGGGATCCCCGAACACACACCCAATCCCCCGCGCGGCAGCAGTGTGCCCCACCGCCTCCACCACCGCAGCCACCCCGGCCGTCGACACCACACGCGCACCCGGCACGAACAACCGCACCCCACCCCGCGACGCGCCTTCCAGCCCTATTTCCTGATCCGGGGTCTGCGTCGGCGCAGCACCTTCATCACCACCCGAGACCGGCAGGCCATCCCCAGAACGCGTCAACCGCAGGCCAGCCAGCACCTAGTCAAAACTGCCGGCGACCACCCGGCCCCGCGCCGGCCGAGCCACCTCCAGCACCCCTCCCGCCTGCAAGTCACGGCGCACCACACGCTGCAATGTCGAAGCCGAGGGAACGCACCCCACACCCAGCTCCTCAAGCAACCCGTCCGCGCGTGCCTGGTCCAACCTCCGGTACAAGGCCCAGACGTTCCCGCCCTCCTCCCCCAACACCGCCCACAGACCGCCACTCAGAGCGAACCCATCCCGGCACGCCCGCGCCTCGATCCGCCCCGCCCGCCCCTCAGCGAACCAACACCACACCGTCCGCTCCGACACCCCGGCAAGCTCCACAGCAACCTTCACATACACCCCGACACAACCCCGGACCCATCCACCGCAAGCAAACGCCGAACCACCACACCCCACCCCCCACCCACGCCCACAGCCGGAAGCGCTACCCCACCACATACACCCCGACCCAACCCAGCAGCCATACCCCCCAACACAGCCCAAGCAGACCACCCCGAACACAGCAACCTTCAACCCCGTAACAGCCACCCAGTCCACGCACTATCAGCAAATGGCAGCCCCTTAGCCACCCCACGACAGCCATCACAAAACCAGAAACCACCGCTACACCAAACCCAAAACCCACCACACACCGATAACACCCAACCACCACCACCACACCCCCAACTCACAGCCGCTGGCAGGCCGGCGCCGAACAGGACGCGAACCTCCTCGCGCTGCGCGGGCCCGAACTCCGTGCGGCCCGCGTGCGGATCCGTGCCGAGCGTGACCGGCTCCGCGAGAACGGCCAACACCGTGTCAGCAGGCTCCACGCCCTCGCTCCCGCGCTCCGCACCGAACTCGAACACCGCGGCCTGCTACGGGAGTGGGACCCGATCCCCGAAGGCGCCCAGAGGGCCGGACAGACCCTAGGGGGCACCGGGCCCCACGCGGGTCCCGGGCTCACCGCCAGGCTCGTCGTGAGCCTCCCATGCGCGTGGTCGGTGAGGTGACGGGTCGCCTCGTCCACTTGCCTATGCCACCTGTCGCGCTCCTCGGTGAGGGCGGCTCGGAGGGTGTCGGTGACGCCGTCGGGAACGTGGACCTCCCGCAGCTTCATCACGGCGGTCAGGATGGACAGGGCGTTAGTCGTGATCTTCTCTTGTGCCTGCATCTTCGTCTGGAAGCGCCGGTTGCGGACCTCCAGCAGCGGCGAGATGTAGCGGCCGGTGAAGATGGTCGTCGTGGCTTTGTTCATGAGAACGGGGCTCTGGTCCACTTCTTGTGGTTGCGTACGCAGCGTGACTGTTGCTCGTCGTTGAATGGCTGACGAGGTCGCCCGAAAATCGTCCTGCCGGGGAGGAGCGGGGTCGACAGTTCTGCCTCGTGAGCGAAGTACGGCCGCAGCTGGATGAGCTGCTGTTCTGGTCCGTGGAGAACGTGTCGGTGGAGTTGGTCGAGGTGGCCGACACCCTCGTGCGAGTGGAGGCCCAGGCCACGGCCCTTGGGGCGGCGTGTCCGGGCTGCGGGTGTTGGTCAGGGCGAATACACGGCTCCTACCTGCGATTTCCCCGTGACCTGCCAACCGCTGGCAAGCGGGTCGTGGTGTCGCTACGAGTGCGCCGGTTCCTCTGCGCCGAGGTGTCCTGTCCGCGCAAGACCTTTGTCGAACAGGTGCCGGGGCTCACCCGTCGATTCGGCCGGCGGACGAAGTGGCTGCGTTCGACGCTGGTCTCTGTCGGGCTCGCGCTTGCGGGACGTGCCGGCGCCCGGATGTCGGACGCCTTCGGGGTGCGAGTCAGCCGGAACACCCTGCTGAGGCTGATCACCTCGCTGCCGGATCCGTCCGTCTCCACGCCCCGCGTGGTCGGAGTCGACGAATACGCCCAACGCAAAGGCCGGATCTACGGAACCGTGCTCGTCGACGTCGAGACCCGCCGCCCCGTGGACCTCTTGCCGAACCGCGAGGCGGACACCCTCGCAGCCTGGCTGTCCGAGAGGCCCGGGATCGAGATCATCTGCCGGGACCGCGCCCGCTTCTACGCCGAAGGAGCCACCCGCGGCGCCCCGCAAGCTCTGCAGGTCGCTGACAGGTGGCACCTCTGGCACAACCTCGGCGAAGCCGCCGAGAAGCGCGTCTTCCGGCACCGCGCCTGCCTGCGATCGGCAACGGCGCCGCTCGCAGAGCTTGAGCAGACATCGGAACCGCCCGACTCATCGCCGTGGCCGACCGGGCACCGGTTCGCTGAAAGGACCCGCGCCAAGCACGCCACCGTCCACGCGCTCCTCGCTGCTGGCCACAGCAAGCGATCCATCGCCCGGCAACTTGGCATGGGCTTCAGCACCGTCCTCCGCTTTGCCCATGTTGCGGAGCCGGAGCAGTTGTTCACCGGCCAGTGGCAAAGCCGCCCCACCAAGCTCGACGCATTCAACCCCTACCTCGACGAGCGGTGGCAAGAGGGCTGCACCAACGCCTGGAAGCTATGGGAGGAGATCAAGGAACAGGGCTACCGGGACGGCTACGGCAACGTTCGCGCCTACGTCAGCCGGAACCTACGCGGCAAACCCCAGCCAGTCGGTCCCCGCCCGCCATCCGCCCGAGCCGTCACCCGCTGGATCCTCACCCGTCCCGAAGCATTGATCGAGAGAGACCGGATCCAGCTCAAGGACGTACTGGCCAACTGCCCCGAACTGGACGCACTCGCCGGACACGTCCGCTCCTTCGCCCACATGCTCACCCAGTTGCAGGGCCACCAGCTGCCGGCACGGATCGAAGCCGCGACCACCACCGACCTGCCGAGCCTCCAGCGATTCGCCCGGCACCTGGAGCGCGACCTCGACGCCGTCACCGCCGGACTCTCGCAACCTTGGAACTCTGGAGTCGTCGAGGGCCATGTCAACCGGATCAAGATGCTGAAGCGCCAGATGTTCGGCCGCGCCGGCTTCGAACTCCTCCGCAAGCGCGTCCTGCTCTACTCCTGAAAAGGCTACTCAGGACACATCGCCGATCAGCCCGAAGCCCTCCGGGAACGCTTCCAGGAACTCGCGGCGAGCGGGGTTGTTCTCGGCGGCTGCCATCTCCCCGACCAGCTCGATCAGCTCCTGCCGCTGATCACTCGGCAGCGTGCTGACCACGTGGCCCACACCCTCCATGACCTTGACCGCGTCGTTCTGATCCATCTGCTCGTCCTCGCTACCGTCGATGAACCACAGGACATCGACCAAAGCCTCGGCCAAGGCACGAGTCAGGGACGGGTACGAGGACGTCACGATGGCCTCCCAGCGGATCAACGGCAGAGTCCGGCCATCCCACTACACACCACTGACATCACTGTCCGTGAGCCCCCACAAGAAGTGGACCAGAGCCCGAGTTTCGGAAGCACTTTGGTACTTGCACTTGACCACCTCGCGCGCTACGGGACTCGGTTCAGGTGGTGGGCGTGGGCCACGTACCGAGCGCGTAGGCCAGCCGGTCGCTCTGCTCTCGGGAGACGCCCTGAGCGATGCGTGCTCCGCACCGAGGGCTTCCTGGCTCGTCGCTGGCCGTACCCGCCGCCCCCTACCTGGCCGCCGTCTGGGCCGGCGGCAGCAGCAGCGCGGGCTGGGCGGTCCCGATGGCCACCGACATAGCCTTCGCGCTCGCGGTCCTCACGGTGCTGTCCACGCACCTGCCCACCCCTGCTGTAGAATCGCACAGATATACGATCATGTCATGCGCATGACAGAAGGAGATTTGTGCGAATACGACGTGTCCTTACGGTCCTGGGTACGAGCGCTGCAACGCTCATGCTGGCTGCAACCAACGCATCCGCAGCCACCGTCGAAATAGACCTCGCTACCGCCTCACCCGTCCCCGAGGGCAGCAGCAGCGTATGCGCCGAAGGCGGCTGGTACACCGGAGATGGCAGCCACCGCACCATCGCCTGCTTCATAAAGACAGGCGACTGGTTCCATGTCGTCGACCAGGCATCCGATGGCTGGTCGGCAGTCGCTCTGTGGCAGGTCACCAACGCCAACGGAGACGTCGTACGACAAGGGCGCGTGTACAACGCTTCCGGTTACGACACGCACCGCTACAAGAACAAGGACTTCCCTGAGGGCTACACCCTTTCGATCAGGGCATGTGTCGGGAGCTGGAGGGGCGGAGACAACCCAAGCATAGTCTTGGAAGCATGTAGCGCCCCGAAGTACACCACCGCCTGACAGAAATAGTCAGATCAGCAGCCCTGGCAGGACATTCGAAACCCTGCCGGGGCTGCCGCGTATCCGCCTTTAATGCCCAGGAGAACGCACTGGCTCCGCGGCCTGCTCGTTCTGCTCCGCATCACCTGCCTCACCAGCGGTCTCCGGGCGGTGCCTGACTCCGTTGGTGGAGCCCTTCTGTGCGCCGTGGGGGCGGGCGTGGCGGGGTGGCTCCTCTGGTCGAAGAAGCCGACGGGACGCTGACGCCGGCTGGTGACAGCAGGCCGGCGTGGGCCGTTACTGCAACCGCCCCCTGCACCCAACGACGGGTGCTGCTACTTCTCGGTTCTGGCACACATTCCGTGAGGACGATCATCGGCGTTCTGCCACGGTGACGTCGCGTCACCTGGGAGCGTGGTGCGGTGTGATGACCTCATAGGGGTGCTGTTTCCGCAGTTCAGGTCGGTCTTGGTGGAGCGGGTGTTCCCAGAGTGCGGTGTGGTGCACATCGTTGCGAGAACCCTCGATGGCACGGCTTCGTGCCCGGACTGCGAGCTTCCGTCGAGTCATGTGCACAGCCGCTACGAACGCCAGCTGGCCGACACTCCGGTCGGTGACCAGCCGGTGGTGATCGCACTGACCGTTCGGCGGCTGTACTGCGATAACACCCTGTGCGGGCGTCGTACATTCGTTGAGCAGGTCGCGGGTCTGACGTTCAGGTACGGGAGAAGGACTCCTGCCTCGCGCCGTGTCCTGACGGTCGTTGCAGTCGCCCTCGCCGGCCGGGCCGAGGCCCGTCTGGCAGCCGTCCTGCAGACGAGGGCGAGCAGGACAACGCTGCTGCGGGCGATCATGGCCGTGCCTGATCCTCTCTGGGCCGTTCCAAAGGTGCTGGTTGTCGATGACTTCGCCACCCGTCGCGGGCACCACTACGGCACTGTCCTCATCGACTGCTAGACCGGCCGGCCTCTCGACCTTCTGCCCGGCCGCGACGCCTCCACCCTCGCGGGCGGGCTGCGCGAGCATCCCGGCGCCGAGATCATCTGCCGTGACCGGGCCGGCTCCTACGCCGACGGCGCCCGGACCGGTGCCCCGAACGCGATCCAAGTGGCCGACCGCTTCCACCTCTGGCAGAACCTCGGCACCGCCGTCGAAGCCACCGTCAGACTCCACAGCACGTGCCTCAAGACTGCTTTCACCAGCTCAGATGGCCCTACCGGCGATGGCGACAGCGCGGACGCGACGAAGACGATGTCGCCCATCGAATCCCGTATCAGAGAGCGGCACGCGACCATCCATGCCCTGCTGGCCCAGGGACACGGGATCAGGGAGATCGCCAGGGAACTGCACATGGGCGGTAACACCGTCCGCCGTAACGCCCGCGCGGCAATCCCCGAACAGCTGCTGACGGGAAGGCATCAGCCCCGGCCCAGCCAGCTCGACCCCTACAAGCCCCACCTGGACAAACGCTGGGCCGAAGGACACACCAACGCCATCCAGCTGCTTGCCGAGCTCCAGAACCTCGGCTACCGCGGGAGCTACCAGATCATCAGCGACTATCTGCGACCGAGGCGCCGCCGACGCATCCGCGTCGTCCCACCCGCACCACCAGGAATCCGCCGGATCACAGGCTGGATAATGCGGCACCCCGAGCATCTGGCCGACGGAGAACGCCAACAGCTCGCCGCCCTACTTGCCCACTGCCCTGAACTGAAGGCCCTCCACGAGCACGTCCGCGGCTTCGCAGAGATCCTTCAAACCCGCTCCGGTCAGCACCTCAAAGACTGGATCACCGCCGTCCGCACCGCGGACCTGCCCCGATTGCATGCCTTCGCCACCGGCCTGGAGAAGGACTGGGATGCCGTGCTCCAGGGCCTGAGTACACGCTGGAACTCCGGCCCCGTCGAGGGCCGCGTAAATCACATCAAGATGGTCAAACGCCAGATGTTCGGACGAGCCAAGCTCCCCCTGCTCCGCAAACGCGTCCTTCTCACAGCCGCAGCAAACTGGTGACCCGGAGCCAGGACTGTCAGACCGCTGCGGCATGCTCACCGGCATGAACGAAGACGCCTTCTGGCAGCTCATCGAGGACTGCAGCCCCGCGGAACACGACCCGGACGCCGAACTCCTTGCAGCCACGCTCACCGAGCGGCTTGCCCAGTCCCCGTTGTCGCTGGTCCTCGGCTTTGCCGAACAACTGGCGTGGACGCTCTACCGGCTGGACCGCAAGGAGTACGGACACAACCTGTCCGATGACGCCTTCCTCTACACCCGTGCCGCGGTCGTCGCCGCCGGCCGCACCGAGTTCGACAGAGTCCTCCAGGATCCTTCGGCCTTCACTCCTTACGCCATCGACCTCATCTGGGCCGAGCCCCTGCTCTACACACCGGACCGGGCATACAAACGCATCACCGGGGAGGAGTGGGACCGCGATACCCGCTACTCCTACGAATCCTGCTCCAACACCGAGGGCTGGGTTGACTGAACGCCATGGCCTGCGCGTGGTGACGAACTCCAGCGTCGTTGATCGTCCTCACGGAATGTGTGCCAGAACCCGGGTTACACCTACGCAGCCAACCGTCACCGTGCCCACCGAAGACACCCAACCGAGGCGGAGCACCTGGTCGAAGTCCACGCGGCGTAGGCCGAGCCGCACCGCGGCCTGGTCCGGGCCGAAAGGCACATGCCGGTCGAGCACAGCCGCCAGATCCCAGGCGACGGGCCAGCACCTCCGCCTGGTCCCAATGCACGTCGGGATCTCCCCTCGCCACCGAGGTGGACCAGGAACCCGGCCCGGCCGAGATGGCCGACCGCCGAGGCGGTCACCCGAGGACGGCGCAGCGGCAGCGGAACCCCCACAGCCTGCGTCGACCCGTCCGCCGCCCAACCCGCACCCACCAGGCCCCGCAGCGCCGCCCGTACGGCTTCGGCGTCCACTGCCTCCACCACCGCCCGCGACCACAGACCCGAGCCAGCGTCCGCCAGCGGAACCAGGCCGGTCCCGGCCGCCCACCGCCAGGCCGCCACCGGCACCCGCAGCCGACCCGCAGCCGCGTACTCGTCGTACACCTCTGTCGGCCGTCATCACCGCTCGAGCCGGCGGTGGCGCTACGCCGGGCACACCGTCGACAACAGCCAGACTGCTATAGGAATGCTATGGTCACCCTATGGCCAATACGACGATCCAGGTGACCAAGCAGACCCGCGACCACCTCGCCGAGCTCGCCGAAGAGCGCGGGCTCAGCATCGGCCAGCTCGTCGACGCACTCGCGACCGCGGAGCCCACCGCCGCGCAGCGGGCCGAGCAGATCGCGGCAGCGCGGGCGCATGCGCGTGAGGTGATCGGTGTCGATGTCAGCGACGAGGAGTTCGCTGCGTTGGATGTGCTCGGCAACCTGCGGCGGATCGCGGCCCAGAAGGTGCTGGCCATGCCGGGCAGGGACGCTGCGTGATCATTCTCGACACCAGTGGCGTGACCGCTCTGGCCTCGGGGCACAAGGCGCTCAACGCTCTCGCGGTCAACGTCACCGCGAGCGGCGACCGGCTCCTCGTGCCGGCGCTGTGCCTGGCGCAGGCCGAGGCCGATCATCCGGGAGCCTCCCGCGCCGTCCTCGGATACCCGTGCACCGAAGTCGAGCCGCTCGGGCAGATCGACGCACCGGCCGTGGGCACGATGTTCCGCGACGGCTACGGCGGCATGGACACCTGTCACGCCCTCTACACCGCACTACGCCGCACGGGCACCGGCGGCATGCCGATCCTCCTGACCGACGACGAGAACCGCTATCCGCCCGGCATCCTCGCCATCGGCATCGACACCCCCGGCATGCTCGGCTTCCACTGACCCCAGCCCCCACGTACACGGCAGCGACCTCCTCCGTGCCCGCCGGTGACCGTGGGACAGCCAGCCCCGCCGCTCAGCTGTCCTCGGCCAGAATCAGATCGGCCACATGATGCGGGCGGGCACGGTCGTGCCACGTCACGGACAAGGACTCCCCCTCAGCGCACAGCGTCCGCACCCCGCCGGTGGCCGCACTGGCCCGGCACCAGCCGCACACGAAGATCTTCAGCGGAAACAAGTCCGCCAACGGTCGGGCGCGCGTCGCAGGTTCCATCGTTCTGCTCCCGAGTGCCGACACCGGCGAGACATCACAGGGTTCAAGAAGAGCGCTTACCCCGCCGATGATCCCAGCAGCCGCCAGCCCTCAGACCAAAACAGCGAAAACCCCGGCAACCGTCTCGGGCCGCGCCCCGGCGCCGGCCCGAGCTGCTTCCGCCGCCAGGAAGCCGCTGCCTGTATCGCTCCGTGCCCAGGGCGGAGACAACGTCCACCCCACGCACGGCAGCGGACACTGCCGCCACAGCCACGGACGCCGCCGGCGCTGCGGAACGATTTCGGACGGGTGAGGTCGAGCAGCACCGGCCAGCCGCCGGCATGACGCTGCCCCGGCACGGGCGGTGGGATCGTGCCGGGGCAGCCGGCTGAACTACTCGCCACCTCCGACGGGGGTGGAGCTCTGGTTGACGATGGCGTCGAAGCCCTGCAGCTCGCCGTCCGGGGCGGTCCCATCGGCTTCACTGCCGCCCTGGGGGTAGAGCTGGACCGGATTCTGCAGCGTCCAGGACTGGTTGACCGGGGGGAACGCCTTGACCTCGGTCGCCTTCAGCGTGACGTACTTCGTCGGTTCCGTGGACAGTGTCATGAACCCGAAGCCGTGAGGTCGCCAACCCACACCACGAAGGCTGCCCATGCCCGCCGACCGCGGCAGCAGGGCCGTCACACGAATCCGATTGCCAGGGTGTGGGGCCGGGGGCAGGCGTCGCGGGTGTCAATGCCGCGGGCTTGTCCGGCGTCGCTGCCTGCTTGGGCCGGGTCAGGTGCGGAGGCGGTTGTTGAGGCCGTCGTGGCCGTCCGCGCTCTCCTCGTCGAACCAGTAGTCGCCCGCCGCCAGGTAGCGAAAGGAATGCTCGCTCCTGCCCGGCAGGGCGATCGTGACCGCCCGCATGCCGTCCTTCCTGGGCGTCAGGGCGTGCGTGCCGGGCTGCCAGTCGTTGAAATCGCCCACCACACTCACTGGCCGGGGCGGGGTATCGGCGGGAAGGACGAAGGTGACCTCGGCGCGGTCCTTACGCGACGTGCGCTCCAGCATGGGACAGATCGCCTTCACAGCAGAGCGGGTGTGATCGCGCCCATCCTCGACACCGGGAAACCCGCCCGCCTTCCGGCGCAGTCACACCGGGCACCGACGTCACCCGTACGCCACGTTCCACGGGCGAGGTGCCATCGGCCGCGCGAGCGTGAACGGAGAAATCCCCCCACAGCAAGGAGGAGTCGCCGTCATGGGCGGAATGCGCGACAAGCGCCCAGAACCGGGGAAGGGCCGCGAAGAGCAGGAGCGCCTGCGGCGCCCCGGCCAGGACCCCGTCCACCCCGAGCCCGCCCAGTCCGCCCAGCCGGCCCGCGGCAAGAGCCCCGACGAGATCAAGCGGCGCCGCGAGGACGACCCGCTCGCGGAAGAGCGCGACCTGCGCGACGAAGACTTCTGAACTACCCGCGCGAGCAGCACCCCTAGCGCGCAGAGCCCGGCCGGTCCCGTAGTCACCCGGCCGGCTCTGTCACGAAACCCGGCACGGCCCCCGAACAGCGACAGTCGGGGCCACGCCCAGCGGCCCGCGCCCTCGGATGCTGAGTCAAACGCGCCGCCAGAATGCACCCTCGGTCATGGCGTAGCGGCGGTCGGCAGGGCCGGCGGTTCGGGCGGCGATGACTCCGACCAGCGTGCCCTGCCCGTCGACCATCGCGGTGAGCGGGCCGCCGCGGTCGATGCCGCGCGGGACTTTGCCGCCCTGGGGTACTTGGACGTAGATGCCAGCCGGAGATCACTCCTGCCCCGGTGGCGGTGTAGCCCTCTGGGGGCAGGGGTGCCGGCTGCACATCGTCATTGAGGTCCAGCCGCGAGGAGAACGTCAGCATCGCGATGTCGCTTCCGGCCGCGGGATGAGCGGCATCGAAGCGCTCGTGCCGGACGGCATGGGACACCGCGCGGGTCCGTTCCGTCGTTCCTGGACCGGTCGAACTCGCCGGCGATCACCCGGTAGGAGCCGCCGTCCGGCACGATGCTCGCCGCCGTGAGGACCTCGTCGGCGGCGAGCATCGTGCCGCTGCCGACCGTGACCCCGTCAGTGCGCAAGATCGGTCACCCCGAGGGCTGTGCGGCGGTGCCCTGGGACAGCGTGTGGGGCGGAAGAGGCTAGTAGAAGCCGCTGACACGGTGGCCGTGTGGTCGCATCAGTGCAGCTGGGAGGACCTGCCCGGGTCGGTCAGCATCGACGCGGGCAGGACCGGACTTGATCTGCGCGACGGCTGGACGCGGCGGTGGACAGTCTCATGACGGACTGGCGGAGGCTCGGGGAGCTTGCGGCGACGACGGGCTGCGAGCCCGTCGTGGAGCTGTACCGGTGAAGGGCACCCCGGCCTGCGGGGTGCGCTTCATCGTTGCTTCCTCGACTGGTCTGCGACGTGAGCGAACCGCGTGCGCGGCCTGCCGGTCGGTGAGTCCTTCGGCGAACTGCAGCACCGACACCAGCGCCAGGCGTGCCGGAGAAACCGCGGGTCGCCCACGGGAGACGGATACAGACCGGCGAAGTTGCGTGTCAGCGAAGACCGGCCCCTGCCTGTCCCGTGACGGCGGCCATCAAGAATTCCCGAAGTACGGCCAGTTGCTGAGGTAACTGAGCGTGTCCACTGTCAGCTTGTCGTGCGCACTCTTGAGTCGTCGCGCGACCATGTTCACGATGCGCCTCGCGCGGGATGACAGACTGCACAGGTGATCGATGATCTACCCGCTGGCCTGCGGGCCCGGCACCTTGCCGACGAAGACCATCTCCGCGTGCTCGCCGTACTGGACACGTGGTGGGGCGGCCTGAAAGGGGAGGCAGGAGCGACGGAACGTGCGCTGCTTCTGCCCCGGCTGTACTTCCAGCACTTCACCACCACCAGTTTTCTGATCGAACGCGGAGGTGGCGAGGTTGCCGCCTTCCTGGTCGGCTTCCTGTCGCAGACAGAGCCCGAAACCGCCTATGTGCACTTCGTCGGCGTCGACCCGGCGCTGCAGGGGCAGGGTGTCGGGCGTGTTCTTTACCGGGCCTTCTTTGCGCTCGCCCGGTCACACGGGCGCCGTTACGTGCACTGCATCACCAGCCCGGAGAACACTGCATCGCGGGCATTTCACACCCGGCTCGGCTTCACGGCCTCAGCCGTGAAACCGGACTACGACGGCCCCAGACTCGACCGGGTGGCGTTCACCATCGACCTTTCCGCAGATCCGGGGGCCATCCCCTAACGGAACGATGTCCCGGTTCATCGCCAGGCACCCGCCGACTGCGTTGACCCACTGTCACATTCGCGGCCAGTTAACTTCCCGCTAACTGGCCGCGAGCGGGGAATCTGAACTGGCCACCTACAGTCCCGCATCCGCATCACCAGACAGCCCTTCGGGAACACCGCCGCGCGACCCGCGCGATCTCCTCCGGGGCCTCTCCGCAATCCACCTACGCAACGACGCCGAACCCATCCCTGAACACGACGACGACCTGCACAACCCTTTACGGGGTCGTACAGACCGTCGTCACGCATGCCCCCCCGAATTCGCCAACAAGTCCGCCAAGGAGGTTCCGGGGCGCCTTCATGGCTCTTCGCCACAGCGGCGGGGCGGCGACTGAGGCAACAGCCCCCGGCTCGACCCACTACAGGCAAGTCACCCGGCCCCAGGCATCTCGCGGACGGCGTGGTAGGTCACTTCGGGAGTTCGGGCTTGGCCTCTACGGCCTTCGGGTCGCGCAGCACTGCAGGGCTCCGTCCCCATGGGACGCACGCTGCGGTTCATAAGGCCATCGCTACTGCACGGTGCCAGGCGAACAGTTCGCGAACGTGGTGAGGGTTACGGCGCCCTCGGTCGTGTTTGTCGCGACGACGATCCAGGAGTTGCCTGGGCGACCAGGAAAGCCGAGCTGCTGGCTGTTCCCAATCGGCAGAGAGACGATAAACTCGCCCGCTTCACTGCGGATCGACCAGCCTCCGGAGACGGCGATCTGTCCTTCTGGGCACGTGGCGAAGGCCTCACCGGTGGCGCCAGGTTCGATGGTGACGCGCTCCGAGAAAGCGGTTGTCATGCTGACGGCACCTGTGCCGGCCGGGCCGGTTGCGCCCGTGGCACCGGGCTCACCCTGGGGCCCGGTGGGGCCTGGGGTGCCGGGCTCGCCCTGGGGGCCGGTGGGACCGGCCGGGCCCGTCGGGCCTACGGAACCCTCTCCACCCGGGCCCGTGGCGCCGGTCGCGCCCGTGGCTCCGGTCGCGCCCGTCGGGCCGGCAGGTCCAGTCGGACCCGTGGGTCCGGTGGGGCCGGTGGCTCCGTTGCCGGGACCGGCCGGGCCGGTCGCACCGGTGGCTCCGGTCGGACCGGTGGGTCCGGTCGGGCCGGTCGGACCGGTGGGTCCGGTGTCCCCCCGGGGACCTCTGGGGCCTGTTGGGCCGGTGGCGCCCGGCTTGCATTCGTCGTCGCCGCCGCCGGCCATGCTCAGCGGCCAGTTGTCGTCCGGCCGGTGGTGGTCCGGCCGGCACTCGTCGCCGCCGCCGGGGCGGTTCGCCATGCGGACCGCTTCGGTGGCCTGGACGGTCTGGGCCGTGGCGAGGGCGGGGCTGGCAATTCCCGCCAGTACCAGAGCGATCGATGCCAGGGTGCCGCCCGTCAGCCAGCCTGCCCGTCTGGGCAGCGGACCAAGGGTTGACCTGGTCTTGTACTCCGGGACTCATAGAACGCCGCTCCTTCTCGAAACCGGATCGCACGATGTGCGGTGGGCCCCTTTCCGGGGCTGCCCCGGCCATCGTGGGGATCTTGGCTTCCCGTGGTGGGACGCCTCGCGGCAACATCAGCGGATCGGCTCAGTGGTACACCCCTGATGGGTCCATACGCAGTGGCGAACGCCGCCCCGGCACCGGAGCCCGCCACCAGGGTCCCGGAGTGGACGACCCCCTCGGCCCCCACGTTGACGGGCAGCAACCGCCGGCCCGTTGCCAAGCGGATCCCGACCTCCGGGATGCCACTCCATCGTTGGCGCAGCGCTCTCGTACTTCAGGAGGACGCAACGATCCCGCCAACCATCCTGCCGCTTGCACACGCAATCCTCCCCGAGGCCGGCATACGTCACCCCATGCCGGACCACCCCGGCGAACCTGCGGCAGTACCCGCACACTGGCCGGCCGGGAAAAGTCCGTCCAGCACCCGCCCACTCCCCGACCGGACGCCGCTCGGACACCCGGGCATCGCCCATCACCAACCCGCTCAACCAACCTGCACCCGCAGGTCAGGAGCACCGCCACTGCGACGTCTTCACTGGCCCAGTCAGCGACCGGTGAAGCCTCACAACCGGGAGCGCCAGCTCTTACCCCACCCGTGCACAGGGCGGGCCAGTTGACCTCCTGACGGGGTACCGGCAGGAGGTCAACATCGTCGGCCCGGTTAGAGCGGTACCCACAACGTACCGACCCCCGCCACGCCGAACCGCACCTTCGCCTCCCGGGCGTGGCGAATGCAGTCGCCCTGGTGCAGGGGGCTGGAGGGTCACCGGAGAAGCCGGTCAGCAGGCCAGCTCGCCGACCCCCGGGCAGCGTTCCCGCCGCCTATGGACCCCATGCAGGAGTGCGCCACTGAACCGAACCGCCGCCCCTGTCCCGAGGCATCCCCCACTGGAGACCAAGATCCCCGCCATCGCCGAGGTGGCTTCGGGGTGCCACTCCATCACACAGCACGATGACCCGGACCATGAAGACCGGGGCACCGCTGTGCACTTCACTATCCGCCTGCCTCAACGACTCGGACACGCATCGGTCACCGGACGGACGGCTCCGGCAACGGCCGTGACCAATCTTCGGCGCCTTCGTCCGCCTGGACAACTCGCGCAACGCCGTCTTGATCAGTCGCCCACGCTTCGGCCCAGGGCGGTCGGTTCGGCCTCCTTGCGCTTGACGCCGGTCAGGCGCAGCGGCAGCGCGACGTTCTCCACGCAGGTCAGTTCGGGGACGAGTTGCCCGAACTGGAAGACGAAGCCGAAGTCGCTGCGGCGCAGGGCGCTGCGCTGGGCGTCGCTCATCGAGGACAGTGCGCGGCCGGCGCACGTGATGGTGCTGGAGTCGGGTGGGACGATGCCGGCGAGGCAGTGCGGGCGGGTCGGCTTGCCGGAGCCGGAGGGGTCCGTGACGGCGGCGACCTCGCCGGGGCGGATGGAGAACTCGGCTCCGCCGAGGACGTGAGTGGGCCCGTACGCCTTGCGCAGAGGTCGTAGCCGTGTCGCGGGCCTGATTCGAGGAGGCCGAGGAGGGTGTGACCGATGGCCGGCGGAGGCGGTGTCGTGCGCCATTCGAAGGAATCTGCCCAGCTGGGACACAACTACGGGGCCCGGCCCTGGCGTTGCTGGCTCTGGCTCCCCAGATCCAGAAGGCAGCCGCCCTTCGCGATCAGGCGCTCGTGCCGGCCCTCCACGTTCCTACCCGGTGACTGGCGAGTGGCTGCGGTCCGGGCGACCGGTCGGTGAACAGCGCCTCCAAAAGTGTGCGCCGCTCCTTGTAGGGCCGTTACTGTTGCGGCACCTGAACAGCGGGTCGCCGCGGTCGGCGGCGAGGGAGCCTCGGGCAACACACCCATCAAGGGTCAACTGGCTCCCGGAGCCAGCCGACCTCTTGGGGGTGATCCAAGAAGGTCTCGGTCGCCTGGAGGCACACCCTCCAGGCACCCACGGCTTCGTGCGCAGCAGGTCCGGCTTCAGCCAGAAGACTGATGAAGATCTTGTTGAGGGGCTGTCCGGCCGGAGCCGGGCAGCCCCTCGTGGTCATGTGCCGGCTGGGGCGAGATGCCAGGTGCCGTTCGTGTGGGTGAGCCCGAGGTTGATCAGCCGGCGGAGGTTGAGGGCGGCTGCTCGGGTGTGGAGCCAGGTGTCGTTCTTGATGGTGTCGATGTATCGGAGTCTGCGGTTGCCTCGGTGGACGATCCAGGCAACGGCGCGTTCGACGGGTGGTCGCCAGCGGCGGTAAGCGGCTTGCCAGTCAGGGTCGGTCGCGGCCTGCTGACGGGCGGCCGCCTGCTGGTCGTGGTGGGGGCGGATGGTCAGGATCCGGCCTGCTTTGCGGCTGGGAGTCGATCACGGGCATGGTCATGGCTGGAGTTCCTTCCGAAATTGCTGCGGGCGATCCGCAGGACGGCGCCATGCGGGACCACGCACCAAGCCATGCAACCCCCGACGGCACCAACATCAAAGCCCCACCCCCGGAGCCCCGTTCAAGAAACCCCAGCACCCCCATCAAAACCGGCCCTACCCCAACCCCAGAGCCCATTCAAGAGCTACGCGCAGCACCGGCTCCACACCCTCTCAACCACTCAACACTCCACCCACTCCTCACACCCACATAAAGAAAGTCCGCGCACTCACCAGTTGAAAACCGGGCTGAGGTCGGGGATCCGGGCTGCCGGTCCGAGCTCGCCGAGGATGCGCTGAAGGACCAGTTCGGGGCGGAGGGCCGAGGCGATCGCGGCGCGCTCGCCGGCCCTGGTCAGCTGCTGGTCCCGGAGGGTGAAGCCAGCGGTCGCCGCGAGGGAGTCCAGAAGGTCGGCGCCGGTGGCGTTGGCAGGGAGTCCGTAGACGCGGGTGTAGGGCTGGACGCGGGCGCCGAGTTTCCGGGTGTCGGTGAGCCCGCGGTGGTCGGCGTCGGCGATGACGCGGCCGACGTGCCCGGCGTCGGCGCGCACACGCAGTAGGTCGCTGATCGTCCGGTCGACGGTCGTGACGGGCAGGCCGTCGACGGTGGTCGTGTCCTTCATCGGCCGAACTTCGGACCGCACATGGAGCAGAAGTGCGCGGCCACGAACTGCTCAGCCAACCAGCACAACCCCAGGTCAGAAGTATGACGACTGCTCAGTTACACTGGCCGGCGACATCGAGTGGCATGACGCCCCCGCGAGGCCACAGGCACCGCACGTCACTGTCCAGCGGCAATGCATGTCGATGGCAGCCCGAGCGGTACCCACAACGTACGCGCCTCGTCGCGCCGAACCGCACCCTCGCCTCCCGGGTGTGGCGAAGGCACTCGCCCTGGTGGAGGGCGGTCTCGACAGGGGCACCCGAGAGGCCGGAACAGCAGGCCAGCTCGCCAACCCCGGGCAGCGTCCGCCATCGCGGTCCCTGCGGTCCGGCGAGTCCGCCGCCGCGTATGGACCCATCAGGGGTGTACCACTGAGCCGAACCGCCGACCCTGTCGCGAGGCGTCCCACCAGGGGAAGCCAAGATCCCCACGATGGCCGGGGTGGCCCGGAAGGGGACCCACCGCACACCGTGCGATCCGGATTCAAGAAAGAGCGGCGTCACATGAACCCCGAGCACAAAACCAGGACAACCCTCGGACCGCTGCCCAGACGCAGCAGCTAGCTGACCGGCGGCACCCTGGCATCCATCGCCCTGGTACTGGCAGGCATCGCCAGCCTCACGATCGCCACCGCCCAGACCGTCCAGGCGAACGAGGCGGTCCGCGCGGCGAGCCCCATGGGAGGCGGCGACGAATGCCGACCCGACCACCACCGGCCGCACGACAACTGGCCGCTGAGCATGGCCGACGGCGGTGGCGACGAGTGCAAGCCCGGCCAACCGGGCGCCACCGGCCCAACCGGGCCGCAGGGTCCCCGCGGCGACACAGGCCCGACCGGCCCCACGGGCCCCACCGGCCCTAGCGGTGGAGCCACAGGCGCGACGGGCGCTACAGGTCCGACCGGTGCTGCCGGCGCCACGGGTCCGACCGGTGCCACCGGTGCGACCGGCGCTACAGGTCCGACCGGTGCGACGGGAGCAACCGGCGCCACAGGGGCCACCAGTCCTGCTCTGTGTAACGACGTGGACGCAGTCCGCTCCGAACCGCCTCTGGGAGCGAGCCCCCTCGAACTCAGGGCCGTCATCACCGACGGGGTGACGTACGCAGGCATCCGCAACGCGTTCCAAGGATCGGTCCAATGGCACAATCTCACCGACCCGATGGCGCACCCGAACTACCCTTCAACCGCGTGCGGCGTCGCCATCTCCACCTCCGGCACTGCGGTCACAGTTGAGGTCTCGACCACGGACGGGCAGGTCTGGCAGACCTGGTGCAACATGGACACCACCAACCCCACAATTCCCGAACTCGACTGCGTCAACGACCCGGACGACGAAACGGACAACTTCGCGGGCCCCTGGACGCACCTGGAACCCGACCCCACGCCGGCAGCCCCACCCCTGAGCAGATCCGCCCACAGCGAGCGACCTGCCAAGCCGTGAAACGAGCAAAGTGAAGACCGCAAAAGTCTCCTGACCCGGTGCCGGACCTGACTGTGTGCGCCGTGCCCGGTTTCATCCGGGCACGGCGCACGAGCGTTTCCGCGAGCTCCGACCAGCTGATGTTCGGCAGCGGCCGAGGTCCTCGCCGAAGGCCTGCCCCACGTCGCCCGCCGACTCCACGAAACGCACCCCGAAAGGCACCCCGAACACGAGTCGGTCGAGCTGACTGTGCGGGGAACAGGGGTCAGGTGCAGGGCGCTGGCCGGTAGTTCAGGGGCCGGCCTTCCCGGCGGGGGCGGTACAGCCTTGGGCCTTGCAGTGGATCAAACGACCGTCCAGGGCCGAAGTGCATTCACCGGTTGGCCCCCTCTGTCCTCGCAACCCGGCACATAGACCATCGCCGCGCAACAGGATGTCAGGGGCGCTGGAACACCAGATTTACATGCCGCTGAAGCCCCGTCCCCGCGAACTGCGACGAGGCCAGCGCCCACCCGATCGCTGTGACGTCCTGGATCGCCGCCGCAAGGTCGGCGTCCTGCTTCGCCGGGCTCGGGTGGAACTTCCGCACGAAGGCTGTGTCGCCACGCTCCCACGCGTCGGCTGCCGCCTCGTGAATCGGCGGAACCGCCAACTTCTTCAAGAGCTTCTTCAGCATGCGCCGATCGTAGGCCAACACAGGAATGAGAGGCAGCGGAATGGCGCCACGCACCCCCCAGCACCACGGCCCCGGCCAGCAGAGTCAGGACCAGGCCCCCGACTCGTACCCGGACCACTGCGCCCACCAGCCGGTCGCGGCCAGCACGCTGCCACCGGCCCGGCGCTGCCTGCCCGTCATCACCATCCGCGTCCCTCCCTCGCAGTTCTCCCTGTCAGGCCCGGGCCCGGTACCCGCCTCGCCGGCCGCGTGCCGCTGTACTTCCTCCGAGGGTGCCACCAGCGGCCCGGCCGCAGGCGCGGCGGGCCGCGGCCGGTACACGGCGCCCCGGCACAAGGTCGCCACGGCGGCCGTGCCGCCCAGCACCGACAGGACGAAGTCCGCCTGCACCAGCCCGATGTGGCCCGCCCGCCACGCGGCCGCGAGCAGAGCGCCGGCCAGCAGCAGGCCCCGGGCAGCGATCCGGTCCCGGCCCGACAGCGCCCACCAAGCCGCCCGTACCCGGTCCGCGCACGCCCGGACGCCCCGTCGTCCACGCCCGGGGGGAGTTTCCGCCGTCACCGCGTACGCCCCGCGCCCTTGGCCGGTGCGGCCTGCTGCCGGTGGGCGGGGACGGCGGCTTCGGCCGGGGCCGGCTGTCCGGGGGCCGCGGCGGCGGGCGTGGTGGTCGAGCGGGAACGGGCCGCCGCCGGGGAGACCCGGACCCGGGACACGGGCGCGGACGGTGCGGAGGGCGGCGTCGTCAGGGAGTGCAAGGTCGCGTCCACGAGACGGCCCACCACGGTGGAGGACGGGCCTTCCTTCCAGGAGGTGTTCTCGCCGAGGCGGGCAAGGTGCGCGCCGAGGAGGCCGGTGCCGCCGTGGTCGCGGATCTGGTCCATGCGGGCGGCCAGCAGGGGCCACTGGCGGGAGCCGACCAGCAGGCCCACCTCCGTCTCGGGCAGTACGTCCTTGACGACTCCGACGATCGCGGCGTGCGCGAGCCGGTTCACGCCGAGCTGTTCCAGCGCCTTCGCGCGGTCGCCGAGGTCCAGGCATGGAATTCGAACAGCAGCACCACAAGACAGCTAAACTCCAACTCGCAGCATGACCCCTGTGTCCACACTCCGGGGGTTACCTCACGGCTCGTCCGCCTCACCACATAGGACACGGTCTTAAGGCACATCCCGCCTGTCGAATACGAAGCCAACTACTACCGCACAACCATGAACACCCCGTCACAGCCACCAACTGAGATCTCTAACGAAACAAGGGCGGTTCACCGACGCCGCTGACGGTCATGGATCGGGAGCGGTGGGGCAGTGTGCCCGTCGGATCCGTGAATCCGGGTTGTGCTTGCCATCTCCCTCGGCCCACTGCCGGACGGGAGCAGCCCCTCCTCCTTTGCAGGGGAGGGGCTGCTCCCCCAGTCTTGCGGGAGCAGCCCCTATATCGATCTCCCGACTCCTCAGAGGGCGGTCTGCGAGTTAATGTCCGTTTCTGGGTGAGGGCTGGGGTGGGGCTGCTGGTTGCGGGCTTGGTCGGCCATTTCCCCAGCGCGAACGGCCGCCCGGCGTTGGGCGCCGGGCGGCCGCGGCTGTGCATCGGTCCGCGTCAGAACAGGGAGTACAGGAGCCTGTTCGGGGAGCCGCTGCCGGCGCTCTTGACGACGCCGGTGGTGGCGTTGGCCGTCATGGCGTCGCTGACCTGGGCCGGGGTGGCCGAGGGGTGGGCGGCCAGGTAGAGGGCGGCCGCGCCGGCGACGTGCGGGGTGGCCATGGAGGTGCCGCTGATGGTGTTGGTGGCGGTGTCGCCGGTGTTCCAGGCGGCGGTGATGCCGACGCCGGGTGCGAAGAGGTCGAGGCAGGTGCCGTAGTTGGACCAGGACGCCTTGGTGTCGGTCTTGTCGGTGGCGCCGATAGTGAGGGCCTGGGGGACGCGGGCGGGGGAGTAGTTGCAGGCGTCCTGTGCCTTGCCGCCCTGGTTGCCATTGCCCGCTGCCACGGCGTACGTCACGCCGGAGGCGATGGAGTTCTTCACGGCCGCGTCGAGGGAGGAGCTGGCTCCGCCGCCGAGGCTCATGTTGGCCACGGCCGGCTTGACGGCGTTGGCGGTGACCCAGTCGACGCCGGCGATGACGCCGGACCAGGACCCCGATCCATTGCAGTCGAGGACGCGGACGCCCACCACTGAGGCGGCCTTGGCGACGCCGTACGTCGAACCGGCGGTGGTGCCGGCCACGTGGGTGCCGTGGCCGTTGCAGTCGTTGCCGTTCTGGCCGTCGCCGATGGTGTCGGTGCCGATGCTGGCCCGGCCGCCGAACTCGCTGTGGCTGACGCGTACGCCGGTGTCGATGACGTAGACGCGGACGCCGGAGGCGGTGGTGTTGTAGGTGTACGCGCCGTCGAGCGGCAGCTGGCGCTGGTCGATGCGGTCCAGGCCCCAGGTGGCGTTGGACTGGGTGGCGTTGATGCGGACCGTGGCGTCCTGCTCGACGTAGTCGACCCGGGGATCGGCGGCAAGGCGGTGGGCCTGGGCGGCGGACATCTTCGCCGCGAAGCCGCGCACCGAGGACCCGTACACGTGGGTGAGTTTGCCGTCGAACGCGCTGGTGAGGGCCTCGGCGGTCGGCCGTACGGATGCCTTGTGGGTGTCCTTCAGGACCACGATCCAGCCGTCGGCGACGGCGGTGGCGGCGGGGGCCAGGCGGACGTCGGGGCGGTCCGCGCCGTGCGCGGGAGCGGTGGTGGTGAGCAGTCCGGCGGCCAGAGCGGCGGCGGGGATGAGCACGCGAAGGTGTCGCGCGGGGGATCTCATGTGATGAACCAGACCTTTCGTTGTCCGGGTTACGGGCAATCCGGGTCGTGCGGGTGTCGCCGTCCGGGGTCTCCGGTCGGCTCCCAGCCGCGGGTGGTCAGGCCGCGAACGGGCATATGGGGACGTGCGGCTCACCACCCCCGGGCAGTCGCGCGCCCTGCTTGAGCCGTGCATGACAGTGCCATGGGGTATCGAGCGCCCGCAAGATGCCGGATGCGTCCCGGGCCGTTCGTTTGCTGCGGCCTCGCGGGAACCGCCCACCGGGGCAGCCGGGTGTACGCCCGGTCGGCTATCGCTTCCTGACGAAGCTGCCGGTGTCGGCTTCGGTGAGGATGCCCAGCTTGACCAGGCGTTTCAGTTTGGCCCGGGTGCCTTCGATGTTCTTCGGCAGCAGTTCGTGGTCAAGGGCTTCGCAAACGTCCCTGGCCCGCAGCGGTCCGGTCGTGTCGTTGAAGACGGCGAGGATGCGGGGGTAGTCCGGGTGCTCGGGCAGGTCCGGCGGGACGACTGGGAGCCGGTCGGCGAGGCCGGTGACGGTCTTCCGGGTGATCGCGAGGTGCTCGAGGTGGGTTTCGGCCTCCCGTAGCCGGGTCTGCAGTTCACCGATCCGAATGCTGAGGTCGTCGGCCATGGCCCGGGCGGCGTCCTCTTGGATGTCGAGTGCCTCGAGCAGGGGATGGATGTTCACGTGATCACCGCCTGCGGGTCGCGCCAGGTGGGGGTGTTCGCGTGGGTGAGGCGGCGGGCCATGACGTGGGTCATGGCCCAGTAGACGCGGGAGGCGGAGGAGGCCGGTCGGTGCTCGTAGTCGCGGACCAGGCGCCGGTGGAGTATCAGGAGCCCGTAGGTCTGCTCGACTCTCCACCGCTTCGGCTGTGGGACGAACCCCCGTCTCCTGCGGGTTGCGTTCGACGATCTCGACGTCGATGCCCAGGCCGGCTCCATGCGCGACGACCTGGTTCTTGAAGCCCTGGCCCAGCAGGGCTATGCCCGCCGCGTTGTCGTGCGCGCTCGCGGCCAGGACGATGACGGCGATGACCAGGCCGAGCACGTCCACGGCCGGGCCCCGCTTGCGGCCCGGCACCCGTTTCGCCGGATCCCGGCCGGTCGTGGAGGAAGGGACCCCGGCAGCCGCGTGGACACTCTGGGTGTTCAGCACCACCAGGGTCGGGTCCTCTAATCGGCGGGCCCGCTCACGGACCTGGCAGCGCAGGAGCTCGTGGATGACCTGGTCGGTCCCGTCGTCCCGCCAGGCGGCGAAGTAGTAGTACGTCGCGCTCTTCGGCGGCAGGTCGTGCGGGAGGTAGGCCCACTGGCAGCCGGTCCGGCTCTGTGCAGAGGATCGCGTTCACGATCTCCCGCATCGCATAGGTGCCCTGGTGACCGCTGACCGAACGGTGCCGGTCCTTCCACGCCGTGATCACCGGCTCGATCAACGACCACTGCTCGTCCGATAAGTCACTCGGGTACGGCTTGCGCTCACTCACCTCATCACACCATCAGATCTGCGACCGCAGACAAGCGGACTCCGCCCGCACCCACACCATCAGGCGACGACAAGACAACTTAAAAACTCACAAACCGCCCTCTCAGGCTAGCGGGCCGCCGAGATTGCCATATTTCAACAGGCTAGTTCAGTGTTCCGCGTTCCTGGCCGTGGACTTCCTGGAAGCAGGCGATGTCGGCGCACAGCCGCCGGATCTGAGGTTTCATCAGCGCGATGCGCTCGGTCAGAGGCGGGTCCGCCGTCGGGAGGGTTTCGTCGAAGTTTTCCAGGTTGAACGTGGCGATCCGGATCTGTGTCACAACTGCCCCCACAGGACGCGATGGCCGGGATATGCAGCGTAACGAAGTCGCTGTGTGCCGGCCGGGGCGCCTACGTATCGACTCGACCCTCTGTCGGTCGTGTTCGTGTGTCTGCGGAGTAACCGCTTCACGGCGCCGGCTCTGTGCGTCGAAGGCCAGGGAAGACGGCGGGGGTTGCCCAGCCGCGTAGTACGGCATCAATCGTTGACCGGAACGCCGTCTCGGCTGCGGTGCCAGCAAGGCCGCCGGCGAGTTCGAGGGTGACGAGCCCGTGCAGGGCGACCCACAACGAGACGGCGATCAGTGTGGTGTCGCCCGCGAGGATATGGTCGGCCACGGCACGGTCGATCGCCGCGACAAGCGGCCGCACCGGGTCGCGGTCGCCGACCCGGGTCGACGGGACGAAGGACTGCGCGCCGCCGAACAACACCGTGTACAGGTGGCGGTGTTCGCGTCCCCAATGGCGATACGCCACGGCCAACGCGTACAGATCCTCCAGAGCGCCCTCCGAGCCAGGAACAGCGGTCAGGTCCTGGAACAGGCCGGCGACCGCCTGGTCGCGCACCTCGCGGATCAGTCCGTCCTTGCCCTGGAACAACGTGTACACCGCCGCCGTCGACGTTCCGGCGGCGGCGGCCAGCGCGCGGACTGTGACCGACTCCTGGGGACGGGTGGCGAACATCTCGGTCGCGCATGCCACGAGCCGTTCTCTGACGGCGAAGTCGTTCGTTCTCGGCCTTCCCATGGGGAGCAGTTTAGCCCAGCTGATAACATCGTTTCAAAACGGTGTTTTAAAACGCTGGAGGAGATCACCATGCCACCGTCCGTCATACGTCCCTTGCGCCTTGTCGGCCGCCTACTGGCGGCCACCGCCGCGGTGGTGGGACTCGTCGCCCTCTTCCTCTCGCTGATCGTCGCCACCGACGGCGCGGGATCGGGGTTCGCCGCATGGTCCGCGACTGTCGGGGTCGCGGCTATCGCGGCGCTGTGGCGGGGCCGCCGCCGCTCCTGGCGGGGACGGCTGGTGCCGTTCCTGCCGGTGCTCGTCGCAGCGGCCCTGACACTGTCGGTGTGCGTCCCGACCGTTCCCACGACGCGCCGCTACCCGCCCGCCCTGGCGTTCGTGACCACCGAGCACTGGAGCCTGTCCACCGGCAGCCGGGTCGCCGTCTACCACTACCCGCCCACCGGCAACAGCCCCCGGCATCGCGTTCCGCTCGTCTACCTCAACGGCGGGCCGGTGCGCGGCATCTCGGTGCTCGACCACCACTTCCTGCAGCGGCTCGCGGGGCAGGGCTACGACGTGTACGCCTACGAGCAGGCCGGCGGTGGACGCAGCGACCTGCTACCCATGGACCAGTACTCGATCACCCGGTCCGTCCATGACCTCGGCGCCTTCATCGGCGAGCTCGGCAAGGGCCGCGCCGACGTCCTGGGATTCTCCTCGGGCGCGGCCGTGCTCACCCGCGCCCTGGCCGATCCGGCCACCGCCGCCCACCTGCGTCGCGCGGTCATCGCCGAGCCAGGCCCGATGGACGGTCCCACCGCCGGGATCGCGGGGCAGAAGGGCCGACCGGCGGCCCGCGGCATCGCACCGGCCATGACCGGACCGCGCTCCACACACGTCCCGCGGTACGCGGTCGCGTTCGGACTCATGCGGCTCGGACTGCTCAGCCCGGACACTGGCCTGGTAGGACAGGCGGAGGGCGACAATGCCTTCACCGCCGCCGATCTCGGCAGCGACACCGCGTCCGCCTACTGCGCGCAAGACGCGCACCGCATCCCGGTCGAGGACACGGCACGCAACTTCTCCTTCAGCGCCGCCGCCAGCCTCCGCATCCAGCAAACGATCAAAGACTCCCCCTCCATCGCCCCTCAGCTGAGGCACTCCCGGACACCCGCGATGCTGATGATCGCCGAGTGCTCCTCCCAGGTCCGGCAGTGGGCGACAACCATCCTCGCGAACGACCCCGCCATCCAGCGCACCCAGTACATGCCCGGCGTTGGCCACCACATGTGGAACGGCCTGGGTGACAACGACCAACGAGCAGCAGCCGTCATCACCGCATTCCTCCAAGACAAGCCCGCACCGTTGCCCGACTATCCGACCCGAGCCGACATCCCGGCCTTCCTCCGTGACCACAAGTAAGCGGGCAGCCCCTGGGCGACGCACCCAAGTTGCAGGACGAGTTGGCAAGATCCGCCGGGCATGCCTTATCGGTAGCGGCGGCGATGCTAGACGTCTCTCACAAACGGTCCTTTCCGGGACGGCCGCCCACCGCGGCGGGCGGAGTGCGAGAGGCGTCCCGAAACCGGCAGGCGCGGCGGAGAAGCGGGACGGATATTCGGGACGGACCGCTTCGGGCGGCCGGGCGGGAGTGAAACACGTCAACGGCGACCTGGACGAGATCGCCCGCGCCGAGCTCGTCAAGCGCGAACCGTGCCCGCGCTGCGGGGCGGCGCCCGGATCAGCGTGCCGGGCCAACTCCGGCCTCGTCGCCGTCGACTACCACACCGGCCGGTACGCGAAGATCCCCGGACTGAAGTCCGGCCCCGCGATCCGTATCCCCGCCGCCCGCTGCCTCGGCCGGCCGTGGCAGCCCGGCCCCGAGCCCGACCCGGGTCAGCTCGCCGCGCTGGAGCGCACCGGCGACCGGATCGGCTACGCCCGCGTCTCCAGCAAGGGCCAGGACCTCGCCGGACAGGTCCGCGCGCTGAAAGAAGCCGAGTGCGTGCGCATCTACGTCGAAAAGGTCGGCACCCGGGAGAAGTCCGGCCCGAGTACAACGCCGCCCTCGCCGACCTCCGTCCGGCCGAACCCTCACCGTCACCATGCTCGACCGGCTCGGTCGCAACATGGTCGAGCTGATCACCAGCGCGCAGGACCTCGCCGAGCGCGGCCACCGCCTGGAGATCCGCACCGGCCCCCTCGCGGGCACCTACGACCCGCATGGCGCGGGCAAGGCCCTCTTCGTGGTCTTCGCCGCGATGGCGGAGGTCGAGCGGGAGTTCATCCACGAACGGACCCTGGTCGGCCTGGACACCGCCGCGGCGAACGGCAAGCACGGCGGCCGCCCCCCGGCCGTCGACGGCGACATGCTCGCCGTCGCCCTGCGCCGCCGCGACGCGAAGGAGTCCGTCACCACCATCGCCTCGCACCTCGGCGTCGGCCGCTCCACCCTGTACCGGACGCTGTCCGCGTACGACGAAGCCATCGCCACCGGCCGCGAAGGTCTCAAAGCGCGCGGGATCGCGGACGCTGTCGTCCAGGGCCGCCCACTGGATGACGGATTCAGTCCCTGGCTGCAACGACCGCCTGAGCAGCTCGTGCTGCTTGGACCGCTATACCCGCAATGCTTGACGTAATGAACGGACCACCCCCTGCGAGGTCTCCTACCACGTGCAGACGTGGGTCAGCCGATATCAGACCACCTGCTGGGTGCAACTCGGCCGAGCCGTCGGCCAGCAGGGCTGTGACCAACTGCCCGGCCCCCCGGGGGATCGCGCTCGGCGGCGGATTCACGGCGTTGACGACGACGTTAAACGTGCGCTCGCCGTCGTCGCCGTGCACCCGGAACACCCCGTTCGCATCCTCGATCTTGCAGACGCCCGCGGCGGCAGTGAGTTGCCCGGAGTCAAACAGCCGCATCATGGTGGCGGCGTTCACCGGGACCATCGGTGAGGCCACGCTCGTCGCCATGCGGAAGTGACGCCCGAGCCGCAGGCGGTCAGGCTCGGGCAGCAGCCGCCACGCGTACGGGCCAACGCTGTGCGCTGTCTCCTGGAGGACCCGGCGGCCGATCCTGGAGTCGTCGACAGCGGCCAGTTGCGCCCGCAGGCGCCGGACCGGATCTTCGGTCTCGGTCGCCAGCAGTTCGGCCACGAAGGCTTCGAAGTCCTCTCCCGTCTCCGCCAGTTCGGCGCGCAGTAGCCCGATCAGGTCCTTGAGGGTGACGACACCGTGCTGCCGGTGCAGCGCCGCCACCTGCTCGGCGGTCACGTGCTGCGGCCGGTGGCCGACCGGGCGCTGCCAGACGTGGGGCAGCACACCGCTGCGGGACAGAAGCGTGATCGGCCCGGTGTGCCCGCGCGCGGCGAGCGACACGACGACGTCGACCGCGGTCAGGCCGCTCCCGATGACCGCGATGTTGCTGCCGGACGGGATCCTGTCGAGCGTGCGTGCCAGCGGGTACGGATCGTCCACGAAGCCGGGGGCGCCGCCGAGACCGTAGTGGTCTTGCGGTGTCCCCCCGCCCACGCACAGGGCCACGTGGTCGGCCTCGTGCCCCTGTCCGTCCTCGGTGCGGAGCGACCAGGTGGCCCCGGACCGGGCCACCTCGGTGACGAGGGCGGTGACGATGCGCACCTGCCAACCGTCTTCGCGCAGGGTGGCCAACGCCGTCTCGGCGGTGTGTGCCAGGTACTCGCCGTAGAGCGCGCGCGGAACCAGCGGTTGTCCCAGCCGTTCGTCGAGATGGGCGGTGCCACGCGCGCCCAGCCAGGTCGCGTAGTGTCCGAAGTCCAGGTGGCGGATCGACATGATGGCCGGTGGTGCGTTGACCAGCACCGTGTCCAAGTCGGGGCCGTACGGGCGGCCTCGCCAAAGATGCGGGGACGGCTCGAACACCGTGATGGCCCCGGGCCTGTCGGCGGTGGCCGCCAGCGTGTCCAACAGACCGACCGCGGCAGCACCCGCGCCGACGATTGCGATGTCCATGTTCTTCCCTTCACGTTCGGGCCGCCGCCGAAAGGACCCGCGGCCTCCTTGAGCCTCGCCGCCGCCAGTGCCGAGCCCCATCCCCCGCCGGCGGTGACCGGCCGGGAATGCCCCCCTCAAACGGGGGGTTGGCTCAGGACAGGAGGGGCGGGCAGGCTGGCCTGCATCCAGACCACGGAAGGGATCTCCATGTCCGATGCGCGCCGCCACGCCGAGGTGCTGTCAGGTCACGCCAAGGTGCTGTCGGGTGCGGATCAGGCCACCGACACACGCGAACTCTTCAGCCGGACGTCCGCCAAGCTGCGACGGCTCATGCCGTTCGACTCGGCCGTATGGGCGGCCACCGACCCGGAAACCGGTCTCATCACCGCGCCGATGCTGGTGGAGAACCTCGGCTCTGGCGAACGCTGCGCCGACTACTGGGAAAGCGAACTCCTGGAGGAGAACGTCCTCCCGTTTCGGGACCTCGCCCGCGCCGCTGTCCCGGCGGCCGGTCTGCGCGCGGCCACCGGCGACCTGCCCGCACGCAGCGCGCGCTTCCGCCGGCTGCTCGGAAGCCAGGGCGTGGACGACGAGCTACGCGCTGTGTTGCGGGTCGGCGACCGGCCGTGGGCCGTGGTGAGCCTGTTCCGTATGCACGGTGGCGCCCCCTTCGGCCCGGCCGAGACCACGCTGCTCGCAGGTCTGTCCACTCCGCTGGCCTCGCGGCTGCGCCGGTTCGCCCGCCCGTCCGCGTCCGCCAGCAGAACCGGCGCACCCGCGCCCGGACTCGTGCTCTTCGATCCCTCCGGTGAGCCGACGTCGATCAACGAAGAGGCGCGGCAGCATCTCTCGCAGCTCCCTGAAGGCCCCTCCATTCCCTCTCAGCTGGGCTTGAGGCTGCCGATCTGGGTGGTCGCCACCGCGCTGCAGGCCCGGGCGATCACCCAGGGCCGCGACCGGGCAGGCGGCGCGAGGATGCGCATCCGAACCGTTGACGGCCGCTGGTTGACCTGCCACGCCTCCTGCCTCAGCGGCCCCGCTGGGCAACCCGGTCCCGTGGCGCTCGTCATCGAACCGGCAGCCGCCGCCGATCGGGCGGTCCTCATCGCCGAGGCGTACGGCCTGACGCCGCGCGAGCTGGAGATCACCCAGCTCATCACACGCGGGCTGCCCACCACCGAGATCGCCGCGACGCTGTTCATCTCCCCGCATACCGTGCGCGACCACGTCAAAGCCGTCTTCGGTAAGACAGAAGTCTCCAGCCGAGGCGAACTCGTCGCGCGACTGTTCGCCGAGCACTACCGGTCCGTGTGAGTACGCGCCCGTCAGGTGTCGAAGCGGCGGCGGGGCGGGTACGCCGCACAGGGTCGGCAGGCACTGTGCCTCGCAACGGCCGCCAACCCGTGAGCGCCGCCACGAAAATGCCGACAGCGCCTGGCTTCGCGCGGATGGCGGGTGCTGTCGGCTGACGAAACGCGAAGGCCCAGAGGTCTACAAGTGACGGTCGGTGCCGGCGGCCGCCGCACCCGCACGGACGCCGGGGCAGCGTCTCATCGCTCAAGCTCGGAGCAAATCCCCCACACGGGGAGGCGCCGGCGGCGCCTCGGCGGTCGCACGCAGGGCGTGCTGCAGGGAGACCGCCGTGAGGCCGGCCCGGAGCCCAGCCGAGCGCAGGGGACGCCGCCGTTTCCCGAGTGGACCCCCGCCGCCCCAGCCCCACCACGCACAACGATCAACAGATCGCACGCCTGCGAGCCGGGCGACGGAACGCGAATGTGGGCCGGGCTGCCTATCGTTGATCCGGTCGTCAGCCGACGCAGCCGGGTACAAGCACGGGGCTGCCGCTGCAGTTCGTCGGAGAGTTGAACAGCACGAGGCTGCCGGCCAGCGCCACGACGCCCGCGTTGTAGATACCGCCCGGTGCGGTGGTCGCAGTATTTTCGGTCACCTCGCTTCTACTGAGACTCGCGACCGCGGTAAGGGGCAGGTTTGCCAGGCCCGCTCCCTTGGCGTTGGTCCCGATGGCATCGTTGTGGTGGACGTAGCTCTCGTCGAGGACGAGTCTCGCGGCGTTGCGGATGCCGCCGCCGCGGGCCCCGTCGCTCACCGCCGTGCCCACGGTGTTCTCCCTGACGGTGGTGCTTCGGAGTGTGGCCGTGACGCCGAGGCCCGCGCGGACGTCGATGCCGCCTCCGTGAGCGGCCTGGTTGAGTTCGACCACGCTGTCGGTGAGTGTCAGGGCGCCTTTGCTCCGGATGCCGCCGCCGTCGCCCGTGGCGGTATTTGACGCGATCCGGCTGAGGCCGCCGAACACAGCGGTGCCGCCGACCGTGTCCACTCCTGCGCCCTGCATGTTCATTCCGGCGCCTTGCGGCGCGGTGTTGCCGTCGAGGCGGCTGGATCCGAAGACGACCGTGCCGCCGTCGTTCTCGATGCCTCCGCCGGCTTGCGCCGCGCTGTTGCCGGTGACGTTCCCGGCGGTGACCGCGAGCCTGCCGCCGCTGCGGACCCAGATGCCGCCGCCGACGCCGGTGGAGCGCCCGCCCCGGACCGTAAGGACGTTGAGGCTGAGATTTCCGCGTGCTCCGCCGCTTCCGTCGATCTGGAAAATGCGGAATTCCGACGCCGTGGAACTGCGCTGGATGACATTTCCCGTGCCCGTGATGACGATGGGGCTGGCGATCACGGGCAGACCGTTGCCGTCGTTGTCCTCGTCCTGCGTGATCGTATAGGTGCATCCGGGAGTGAGGACGAGTGCGCCGCCGCCGCTCGCGTTCGCGTTGCTGATCGCCTGCTTGAGGGCCACCTCATTACACGCAACCAGGGTCTGGGCGTGGGCGGTGGCCGGAGGGACGGTGACAGCCGCGACGGTCACGGCTGCGCTCACGAGAACGCGGAGTGTGGACATCCATTGCCTTCTTTCACATATCGGTTCCTGTGCGTAACGTATTGCGTGCTTGCCGTGAAGGCAGTTTGATCTTGGTGTCTGGATACGGCCACCCGGATCAACGCACGCCGCCCTCGGGCAGGCCCGCGGAGTGCGCAAACGCTGGTACGCGGGCCAGGCGAGGGTCAGATCCTGGCGGGTGAACAGGCGGTGGGCGGTCCTGGGGAACTTGTTCACACCTCGCCGACGCCGGGCCACGTTCGCCGCCGCTCGTGGACCCATCAGGGTGCACCACTGAGCCGATCCGCTGACGTTGCAGCGAGGTGTCCCACCACTGGTGGCCGGGATTCCCACCATGGCCGGGTTGCCCTGAAGGGGACCCACCGCACATCGTGCGATCCGGTTTAGAGAAGGAGCGGCGGCTATATGAGCCCCGAGTACAAGACCAGGTCAACCCTTGGGCCGCTGCCCAGACGCAGCAGCTGGCTGACCGGCGGCACCCTGGCATCCATCGCCCTGCTACTGGCGGGAATCGCCAGCCCCACTATCGCCACGGCCCAGACCGTCCAGGCAACCGAGGCGGTCCGCACGGCGAGCCCCACGGGAGGCGGCGACGAATGCCGGCCCGACCACCAGCGGCCGGATCAGCACCGGCCGGATGACTACTGGCCGCAGGTACTGGCCGGCGGCGGTGGCGACGAGTGCAGGGAGGGCAAGCCAGGCGCCACCGGCCCAACCGGCCCGCAGGGTCCCCGCGGCGACACAGGCCCAACCGGCCCGACAGGCCCCACGGGCCCCACCGGTGCCACGGGCCCAGCCGGACCTGACGGCGGAGCCACCGGCCCCACCGGAGCCACGGGCCCGACCGGTGCGACGGGTCCGACCGGCGCCACCGGGCCAGCCGGTACTGGCGGCGACGGAGCCACGGGTCCGACGGGCGCCACCGGCGCGACGGGGGCAACCGGAGCCACAGGACCGGCGGGTGCGGACGGCGCCACGGGTCCGACCGGTGCGACGGGTCCTGCTGGTGCAACGGGCGCCACCGGACCGGCGGGTGCGAACGGGCAGTGCCGCGACGTCGACGCGCACAGGCCGAGTGGTGCCTTGGAGTTCAAGGCCGTGCTCACCGGCGACGGCGTGGCATACGCGGGCGTACGTCGGCCCGGCCTGACGGGATTCACGTGGTACGACCTGACCGACGAGGGCCAGGGCTTCCCGGAAAACCCCTGTTCGATCTCCGTCGCCTCCTCGGACAACGTCGTCTCAATTCAGGTGCAGACCACGGAAGACGAGCTGTACGAGACCATTTGTGTGGTCACAATCGCACCGGGCGGCGGCCCGGTCTCCCTCACCTGCGACGAGAACTGGACGCAACTGGACACGCCGACGCCGGGTGACCCCGGCAACAACGCCGCCCAGCAGCCCCTGAGCACCGGTGACACAAATCAGCGCCCAAAGGACAAGAAGTAACACCCTGGGACGCTAGTTGTGGCCCTCCTCCCTCGCGGGAGGAGGCCGTTCCGCGTGTCATACCTCGCCCAGGACCTCCGACATCCCCAGGAGAAACCAGCCCGGGGGCCTCACCCCGCCACCGCATGACCTGCAGTGCCCTTCATGCCCGGTGAGCAGTGCCGACCCGTGGACCGGTCCCGCACAGGTCCACGAGCCTGGTCCCGAGATTGACCCTGGGGTGGCGGTACCGGGGCACAGGGCTGGGCGCACGCGGCCCTCCGTGGGACCCTCCACCTGGCTGACCACCCAATCCTCAGCCAGTGGGCCTCTTCCAACCTCATGTTGAGGCGTGGTGAAGGACGAGGACGGCCTTCACGACGTCGGTGATCCGGTTGGTGCTGCAGCGGAGCTTTCGCAGGAGGCGCTAGCCCTTCAGGACGGCCATGGGCTGCTCGCCGACGCACCGGATCTTGGCGTGGCTGCTGTTGTGCCGTCGCTTCCAGCGCTTGAGCCGGCGTCCCCGGAAGGGGACTCGGATGTGCCGGCCGGCGCCTTGGTACGCCTTGTCCGCCCAGCACTTCAGTCCCGCTGCGGCGAGCGCGTCGACGATCCCGTGGCTTCGGGCGGCCGTCAGGTCGTGGGTGGCTCCGGGCAGGGCCGGGGATGCCCAGAGCAGTCGGCCGAACGGGTCGGTGAGGACCTGGACGTTCATGCCGTGCCGCTTGTGTTTGCCCGAGTAGTAGGGGGTGTCTGCGGCGATCCGGTCGATCGGCAGCAGGGTGCCGTCCAGGATCACGAACGCCTTCGTCCGGGCCGTCTCCATCGCCTCGGCCAGGGTGGGTGCGCGAGCGGCCAGGACTTCTATGGCCTCGCGTATGTATCGGTAGACGGTCGCGATGCCGATTCCGAACCCGGCGGCAAGCTGGGCGTAGGTGTCGCCGCACCGCAGGTGGACCAGGGCGAGCAGGGCCTGACGGCCGGCGGGCAGGCGCCGCCACCTCGTCCCGATCTCCCGTTGCCGAACTGCGAGCTGTGCGGTCAGGTGCCGCGTGGTACGGCTGGACAGATCGATCGACGACGGGTAAACAAGCACGCGAAGCTCCTGGCAGACACGGGTGATCTTGGTCGAGAACCCGTCTACCAGGAGCTTCGTCGTTCCGTACAGCCCTTGACCCCCAACAGCCCGGCATCGCGCTCACGTTGGAAAAGGCTCACTGCAACCCACACGTCGCGCATCAAGGTGTCAGCTGCCCAGCCTGGCTGGCTGCCGATGAGCGTCCAGGCCGTGAGGCAAGATCGACTAACGTCTTGCATGGGCATGGCAGATCGCTGTGCGGAGAAGACGAGGAAAATCTTGAAGACGATGCGTAAGCGCGCCACAGCCTTGCTCGCAGCAACGGCTGTCTTTACCGGTACCGCGCTCACCATGGGGGCCAGCACGGCAAGCGCGGCCCCCACCTTCACGTTCTACGCGACACCCGACGGCGGCAAGGACTTCACCATCAGGGTCTACAACAACGGCAAGCTCGCAGGGGGAGGATACTGGACGGCTGATCCGATAGCGGGTATTCAGACCGGCGACACGCTCGTCGCATGGGACGGGCTGGCCGACGGATACGGAATCACAGCCCATCTCAGCACCGGCCGGGTGGCGTCGACGAGGGGATCCAATGCCCCTGCCCACGAAGCGGTGACGGGCAATCTGCCGGAAGGAAATGCCTACAACATGTGGGTGTGCGTGGTGAAGGATGGTTACCGCAACTGCTCGGGTAGCTACACCATCAGGGCCTAAAAATGTCGACCACGAGCGGGGCTAGCAGACCCGGCTCGTGATTTGGCGAAGACCTCCGGCGTGGTGGCCAAGTTCAGGTCCCCCGCGCACGGGGGTCTTCTGTTGGGATGGGGACGAGCGCGACGTCCCAGCCGGGCAAAGGCGGCAAGGCGTTCCAGAAGTGCCTGGAGGCCCTCCGGCAGTACGTCGCGCGGGAGGGCGGCCTGCCGGGTCGCGCCGTCGTCGAGGTCCTCCCGGACGGGGCCGAGCACCGCACCGGGATCTGGATCGGCAACCAGAAGGCGCGCCGCGACCGGCTCGACGCCGGCCAGCTCGCCGCGCTCGCCGAGCTGGGCGTGGAGTGGGCCACATCGTTGATTGCCCCGCAAGCACGGACTACGGGGTGATTGCGGGGCAATCACCCCGGCGGCATCCCTCGTGCCCCCTGCCCCGGCACGACCGGGCCGCCGGGTGATTGCCCGGCAATCACCCTCGTTCCAGAAAACTGGAACAGGGGGCGCCGTCGGCGGGCCGGCCCTTCCTCCGTCCCTCCGTGGCGGGGCCCACGGGACTGACGGGACTGAAATTCGGGATTGCGTTCTCAGGCGAGGGAGCTCCGCCGTCACCGCGTACGCCCCGCGCCCCTGGCCGGTGCGGTCTGCTGCCGGTGAGCGGGGACGGCGGCTTCCGTCGGGGCCTGCTGTCCGGGGGCCGCGGCGGCGGGCGTGGTGGTGGACCGGGAGCGGGCCGCCGCCGGGGAGACCCGGACCCGGGACACGGGCGCGTCCGGGGCGGAGGGCGGCGTCGTCAGGGAGTGCAGGGTCGCGTCCACGAGGCGGCCCACCACGGTGGAGGACGGGCCTTCCTTCCAGGTGGTGTCGGTCCCGAGGCGGGCCAGGTGCGCGCCGAGGAGACCGGTGCCCCCGTGGTCGCGGATCTGGTCCATGCGGGCGGCCACGACCAGGAGGCCCACCTGCGTCTCGGACAGCACGTCCTTGACGACGCCGACGATCGCGGCGTGCGCGAGCCGGTTGACGCCGAGCTGTTCCAGCGCCTTCGCCCGGTCGCCGAGGTCCAGGTCCCGGGGCGCGTTCAGGCCCTCGGTCAGCGGGCCCCAGGAGCGCTTCGCGTCCGTACTCGCGGGCGGCGCCCACGGATCGGCGGCCTCCCGCACCGGCGCAGCAGCGGGGGCGGGCGCGGTGCCCGGAGCCGGGGCGGGTGCGGGCACGCGTCCCGCCGCAGGCGCGCCCCACGGATCGCCGGAGCCGCCCATGCGCGAGGCCAGCACGTCCCGGGCCGGCGGCGCGACAGCACCGGGAGCAGCGGGGCCAGGAGCCGGGGCTGCGGTGGGCGCCGGGGTGGCCGGGGCGGGCGCGGTTGCGGGTGCGGCGGCCGCGGTGGTGACGGCGGCGACGGCCTGGTCGACGCCCGCTCCCGCGGCGTGCGCGTCGAGGAGGATCCGGGCGACGTCGATGCCCTTGGCGTCGAGCCGGCCCATCGCGGCCGCGATGTCCGGCCAGGCCGGGGAGGCGAGGACCGCGTCGCGCACCAGGCCCTCCGGCATCGTGGACTTCAGCAGGTCGGCCCACCGGTCGGTGCCCTCCGCCTTCGTCCGCGCGATGTTCGCGGCGACGGCCTGGTGGACTCCGCGGTCATGCGGCCCATCTGCGGCAGGAAGGTGCCGAGGTCGACTCCGGCCTGCTGGAGTCCGACGAGCTGGCGGGCCATCACCGGCCAGTCCGCTTGCGCACCTTGGCCTTGGGCTTCGGGGTCCTGCCCTGGGTGCTGGACCGCTTTGGCTTCGCAGGTACGGGCTGCCGCACCATCCGAGGCTTGTTCCCTGGGCGGTCGGCCTTCGGTGCCTGGCGAGGTTGTGCGGCTGACGGATTGCTCTCGGATGTGAGAACCGTCGAGGGAGCTGGTGGCCGGCTCTCGGGCAACGCCGTCAGCGGCAACGCGTTCTCGTTCGGCTCCTGGCGTACGGGGACCAAGGTCGCCGTCAGTACGTACGGCAAAGCCCGTAGCTCCCCAGCGCTCCCGCCAGTCGGCCCCGACTCCGGGACGTGTTTCCATGGCCGAGCTCTGCCGTTCCTCACACGGGATCACGAATCCGGCCATCACCCAGCTCTGCCACGGCACATACCGGTAACCGACCGGCCGGGTACTCGGACAGGACAGCCCTCAAGGTGAGAAATGCCCCCGGCCGGAAGGCCCGCCGGGCGCCCAGAACCGTGGGCCGAGGTTGTCCATCGGGTTGAGGTAGACCAGCGCGGTGAACCAGGGCGCGGCCACGCCGGGGTCCTTGAGCCGGATCAGCGTTGCGTGCTGCGCGGGCGGTCCCTCTGGTGGGATAGGCAATACAGCAGGTCAGTACAGGTCGTAGAGCAGATGCGTCATCGCGTCGCGGGCATCGAGGGCGCCGGAGGTCTGCGGGCCGGCCGGATGCGGGGCTGGCCCCGTGCGGGGTGCCAGTCAGCGTCGGCCCGTCGCCTCCGGCACGCAAGGCCTGAAGATGCACGGCGGCCGTTTGTCCGAGCGCGGCCCATGCTCCCGCCGTGGCCGCCACGTTGGCGGCGACTTCCCGGACGCGGGGCTCGTTACGCAGCACCGCGCATCCGTAAGGAGCTGGCGGGCTTCCCTGAGGCGTTCCATGGACATCTTCCCGACCCATGGCTGCTCGGGGTTGGTGGCCCGGCCTGGGGCGATGGGCTGGCTGATCTTCGTCACGCCCTCCCAACGCCGCACGGCGCCTTTCGGTGACTGCCGCCCATCGTGCTGTTCGGCCCTCAAGCAGTAGGGTTACTCGGGTGGATACCCCCTCGCTCCCGCGTTCCTTCCGGCTGCTCGTGACGGGCGGAGGGACTGGCGGTCACACCTATCCGGCTCTGACGGCCGTCCGTACCCTGCAAGGCCGTCTCGCGGCTGCAGGCAGCACGCTCGACGTCCTGTGGATCGGTACCGCTGACGGCCTTGAGGCGCGCGTCGCTCCTGCGGAGGGAATCGCGTTCAAGACGGTGGCCACGGGGAAGATCCGCCGCTCGTCGAACCCTCTCAAGATGCTGTCCGCCGCGAACGTGAAGGACATGGCCCGGGTACCGCTCGGCGTGGCCCAGGCGCGGGCGATCGTGTCCGAGTTCCAGCCGGATGTCGTCCTGGCGACAGGCGGGTATGTCGCGGTGCCGGCCGGGCTGGCCGCGCGGCTGTGCCGACGTCCGCTGGTCCTGCACGAGCAGACGGTCCGGCTGGGCCTGGCCAACCGGAAACTCGCGAGCTCGGCTACGCGGATCGCGGTGTCCTCGGAATCGTCGCTGGCGTTGCTGCCCGCCGAGGTGCGGGACAGGGCGGTCGTCACGGGGAACCCTGTGCGGCCGGAGGTGCTGACCGGTCACCCGGACAAGGCGGTCGAGGCACTGGCCTTGTACGGGTTCGACCGGCGGCTGCCGACGGTCTACGTCACCGGCGGCGCGCAGGGTGCCCAGCAGATCAACGGCGTCGTCCGGGACGTGCTGCCCTGGCTGCTGAGCCACGCGAACGTGATCCACCAGTGCGGCCCGGCGAACGTGAACGAACTCCGGGCGGCCGCCGCCGGGCTGGACCCGGTCCTCGCCGGCCGGTACCACCTGACGGGATTTGTTGGAGCAGAGCTTCCCGATGTTCTGGCGCTGGCTGATGTGGTGGTCTCCCGCAGCGGAGCGGGCACGTTGGCCGAGCTGACCGCGCTGGGCAAGCCTGCCGTGTTCGTACCGCTCGCTACCTCGGCTGGGAACGAGCAGGCGCACAATGCCCGCCACCTGGCCGCCTCGGGGGCCGCCCTCGCCCTGCTTGGCGAGGTCACCGGGCAAGGCCTCAAGGACGCGGTCGGCCCGCTCCTGACCGATCCCGCCCTGCGGGCGGCGATGGCGGAGCGGGCCAGGGCGTACGGGCGGCCGGACGCCGCGGAGCGGCTCGTGGACGTGCTCCTGTCCGCGGCTGCTGGCTGACCCGTTCCTTCGGAAGGGCTACCTGAGGACCGCGGCGGCTGCGCGCTCGACCAGTTCGATGACCTCGGTGAAGGCCTGCTGATCCTTACCGAACGGGTCGGGGACATCGCGGTCGCCGAGGTACAGGCTGATCTTCCGGCGTATCCGCTCGTCTGGGGCCAGGTCCTGGAGTACGGCCAAGTTGGCGCAGTCCATGGCGAGGATGGTGTCGGCCCAGTCCATCACCTCGCCGGTCACCTGGGACGCGCGGTGGCCACTCAGGTCGTAGCCACGTGCTGCGGCGGCGGCCGCCATCTGCTCGTGCGCCAGCTGGCCGGCCCACTTGTCCCGGGTCCCGGCCGACCGGACCTCGACGGTGTGCCCGCCGTGGTGGGTGAGGACGGCGGCGGCCAGGGGTGAGCGGCAGATGTTGCCGAGGCAGACGGTGAGGATGCGGCGGGGCCGGTTCACCGGTCCGCCCGTGCCTGGTCGAGGGCCCCTGCGAGTACGGCGGCGACGTGCTCGGCGTCGGCGTCGGTCATGTGCTGGTGGAAGGGGAGGGTCAGGATCTCGCGTCCGACGCCTTCGGTGACTGGGAGGCTCCGGTGCCAGGGTGCGAAGGCGGGTTGCCGGTGGTTGGGCGGGTAGTGCGTGCCGACCCCGATGCCGCGCTCGCGCAGGGTGCGGAAGACACGGTCGCGGTCGCGAGCGGCGACGAGGACGACGCACAGGTGGGGGACGGACCGCTCCACGTCGACGTCGATGAGGGTCGCGCCGTCCACGTCGCGCAGGGCGTCGGCGTAGGCGCGCCACAGGGCCTTGCGCTTGGTCTCAGCTTCGGTGAAGTGGGCGAGTTGGGCGAGGCCGACGGCCGCGTTGAGGGAGGACATCTGTACGCGCAGGCCGAAGCCGTCGACGGTGTAGCTGGTCGCCTCTGCCCTGTGCGCTGGGGATTCGACGATGCCGAGGCCGCGCAGGAGTCGGCACTTCTCGGCTTCCTCCGGGGTTCGGGGGACGATCATGCCGCCCTGGCCGCAGGTGAGGTTCTTGATGGGGCCGAGTGAAGCAGGTCAGTTTCCCTGTGGCCCCGACGCGGCAGTTGCCCTCGTACGAGCCAAAGGCGTGGGCAGCGCCCTCGATGACCGTGATGCCGCGATCGGCGAGCTGGGACTCGGCGTCGGTGAGGTCGACGGCCCGGCCGCCGTAGAGCACGGGCATGACGGCCCGGGTGTTCGGGGTGAGGGCGTCGAGGACGTTGTCGTTGTCGACGCACAGGGTGCGGGGGTTGACGTCGGCGAAGCGCGGTCGGGCTCCGGTGGCGAGGATGGCCTGGATGCTCGCGCAGAACGTGAGGGAGGGGACGATCACCTCGTCGCCTGGGCCGATGCCTGCGGCTAGCAGCGCGACGTGGAGTGCGGAGGTACCGGAGGCGACGGCGACGGTGTCGAGGAAGGCGGCGATGGCCGCCTCGAAGCCGCCGCCGACGCGGGCATTCACCTCGGTCATCGAGATCCGTTCGGGGCCGTCGTCGCAGAGGAAGCCTTGGGCGCAGCAGGCTCCGGCCGATCCGACGGCGGCCAGGGTCTGCTTCACCCGGGCCTCGGCCTCTTGGTCGTGGAAGGTGCGGGAGACAACGGCCAGGCCGCCTTTGACGAGGAGGCGGTACCGGAGGATGACCGAGGCGCGGCCGGAGCGGTCGACGAGGCAGTCCGCCGTGAACTCCCTTCCGGTTACCGCTTCCTGCACGATCGGGTCGGGGGCGAGCTGGCACAGGATCCGGGCCTGTTCGCGGGTCTCGCAGAAGACGACGTTCTTCGCTCCCTGCCCGTGGCGCGGCTTGACGATCAGGGGTCGGTTGTCGGGAAGCTGGTCGATGCCGTCGGGCAGGACGGTGCGCGGGGTGGGGACGCCGTGCTTGGACAGGGCGGTATGGAACGCGGCCTTGTCGCCGCAGGCCGCGATATCGCGGGCATCCGGGAGCCAGGTGGTGACGCCGAGGTCAGCCAGTGGCCGGCGGAGCGAGTGGAGTTTGGGGAGTTCCTGTTCGACGGTGGACATGATGGCGTGCGGGTGGAACTCGGAGCACGCGCGCAGGAGGTCGGCGCGGTAGGCCTCGTCGGCGGCCGGTGCCGTGACGCGCGGGGTGACGGACGGGAGGAGCAGGCCCGGGGCGTACGGGTCGCAGTCGGTGGCGATGACCTCGCAGCCGAGCCGGAGCAGTGAGCGGGCGAGGTCGAATCCGGGGGCTCCGCCGACGCCGGTCACCAGGATGCGGCGTGGGCCGCGCCGGTCAGCGGACATCGAATGCCCCCCGCCCGGGTGCCGGTACTGCGGGCGAGACGCTCACGTGGCAGGTGCGCGTGAGTGGGGCCCAGCGGTCGGGGCGGGTGCGGTACCAGTCGATGGTTTCGGCGAGGCCTTCGTCGAGGTCGCGGGCCGGCTGGAAGCCGAGAGCTGCGATCTTGTCCCAGACCATGGAGTACCGCAGGTCGTTGGCCTGCCGGTCGGGCACGTAGGTCACCGAGTCCCAGGTGGCGCCACACAGGGCCAGGAGCTTGGCGGTCAGCTCGCGGCCGGTGAGGTCGATGCCACCGGCCAGGTTGTAGATCTCGCCTGGCTTGCCCTCGCGCAGGACCAGCTCGATGCCGGCGCAGTTGTCCTCAACGTGCAGCCAGTTCCGGACATGCTGTCCCTGGCCGTGCAGGGTCACCGTCTCGCCCTGCAGGAGCCGGGTGACGAAGAGGGGGATGACCTTCTCGGGGAACTGGTGGGGCCCGTAGTTGTTCGAGCTGCGCGTCACGCAGACCGGCAGGCCGTAGGTCTGGAAGTGGCTGAGCGCCACGAGGTCGCTGGCTGCCTTCGACGCCGCGTACGGGACGCCGGGGCGAACGGGGTCCTCCTCGGTGGCGGAGCCCTCGACGAGTGACCCGTACACCTCGTCCGTCGAGACGTGGACGAACTTCTCGATCCCGTGGCTGCCGGCGGAGTCGGCGAGGGTCTGGGTGCCCAGCACGTTCGTGGTCAGGAAGTTCCCGGCCGCGGTGAGGGAGCGGTCGACGTGGGACTCCGCCGCGAAGTGGACGACCGCCGTGTGCCGGGCCATGAGGTCGTCCACAAGGTGTCCGTCGAGGATGTCGCCGTGGACGAACGTCAGCCTCGGGTCGAGGAACGCCTCCCCGAGGTTCTCGACGTGCCCTGCGTAGGTGAGCGCGTCCAGCACGGTGACACGGGTCACCTCGTCGCTGCGGAGTATCCGCCGGACGAAGTGCGAACCGATGAAACCGGCACCGCCGGTGACGAGGACTTCGTGCATCTGGCACCCGCTTTGGTCGTGGAGGGGAACGACGGCGGAACCTGCTAGGCACCGCTGCTCGGGACCGTGGGGATCCTTTGTGGCGGGCCGCCGTCTGCTCTCCAGAAGACTGCTGCGGATGTGCTCGTGGGAGGCGAACTAGGGGGGCGAACGAAGCACATCCGGTTCCCTCACACCGCGCCGGAGTCCTAGTCTCGAAGCCCGCATCTGCGGCATCGGCGCCGCAGGACACCGGCTGGCGTAAGGAGGCTCGGTGGCGCGAGCCAAGGCCCAAGGCGGTCCCAACGAGGATCTTGGCCGACTGATCAAACAGGCAGGCGCGAGCCACAAGTCCCTGGCCGCCCAGGTCAACCAGGTCGGAGCCGGCGCGGGCGTGCCCCTGCGGTATGAGCACACCAGCGTCGCCAGATGGGTGAATCTCGGAATGATCCCGCGTGGCCGTGTGCCCGAGTTCGTGACCGCTGCGCTGGGCGAACGCTCGGCAGGCCCGTGAGTGTGGACGAGATCGGCATGTTCAGCAGGTCGGGCGGAAACCCTGACATGGAGTTGGATTTCGCCCGCGACCCCGTCGACGCCGTCCGCGTCGCCGCCACCTACTGGAGAACCGTGGACCGCACTCGCCGCCAGCTCATCAGCAACGGCTTCGCCATCGCAGCCTTCGCCACCCCCGTAACCCGCTGGCTGGCCAAGCCCGCCGACGCCCCGATCGCCCACGAAGGCGGCCGCCGGGTCGGCCGCAGCGACCTCGACGAGCTGTGGAAGGCAGCGGACGAAGCCCGGCAGTGGGATTCGCGTTGCGGCGGCGGGAACTGGAAGGCCAGCTCCGTCACCGAATGCCTCCGCCTGAACGCCGCGCCGCTGCTGACCGGCACCTACACCGAGAGCGTCGGGGCGCGAGCTGTTCGCGGCGACCGCTGAACTGTCCCGGGTAGTGGGATGGTCAGCCGTCGACACCGGCCACCACGACACCGCCCAGCGCCACTTCGTCCAGGCCCTGCGCCTGGCCCGCGCGGCCGGCGACGTGGAGAGCGGCTGCTACGTGATGGCCACCATGGCCTTGCAGGCCTTCCTCCGCGGATTCCCCGAACAGGCGGCGGACATGGCCGAAGGCGCCTACGAGCGCGGGCGCGGTCACGCTGCGCCCCGAGTGCTGGCCTTCGCGAAACTGGCCGAAGCGCGCGCCCACGGCCGTACCGGAAACGCCAAGGCGGCCAAGGCCGCACTCGGCCGGACCCAGGAGCTGCTCGACTCCATCCGCCCCGGCAGCCACGACCCCGAACAACTGGCCTACATGACCCACGCCCGCCTGGCGGCCGACGCCACCCAGGTCCACCGGGACCTAGCCGATCCCAAGGGCGCCTTCGCGTGGAACGAGCTGGCCGCGCCCATGCCGGCGGACCGCTTCACCCGCGCCACCGGCATCCGCATGGCCGTCCTGGCCGCCAGCCACATCCAGGCCCGCGAATTGGAACCCGGCCTCACCGCCGCGAACACCTCGCTCAGCATCCTCAGCAACGTGCACTCCAGCCGCGCCCACAGCCATCTCCACGAAGTCACCCGCGCCCTCGCCCCGTGGAAGGGTCGACCCGAGGTGAGCGACCTCATCCACCGCACCCGCACCGAACTCCCCGCGGCGGCCTGACGTCCCGGCGTGCTACGAGCCTTGGCGTGCTGCGGCGAGAAGCCTCTGCGCCGTGCGTTCGCTGACCTCGTATCGCTGGGCGATCTCGGTGGCAGTGACCTGCGAGTCGCTCAAAAGATTCGCGATTTCCCCGACTCGGGGGTCATGCCGAGGACGCGGGGCGCGGTTCCGGGGGGGGGCACCTGACTGTCGGCCGGGCGCGTAGTGGCGCTGGTCTCCGGAGCCACGGCGGGCGTCGATGCTCCGGCGCGTCCACCAAGTTCGGCCCTGGCGCTCGGTGCCTGCGGGGAGGTAGCCGGTGGTGGCGTACGCGCGGACGGTGGTGGCGTCGATACCGAGTACGGACCCGGCCTCCTTGTCGCTGAGGAGGTCGTCGGGGTGGACCGCGTCACTAGCCGGGCGCGCGGGAATGCGTTCGCCGTTGAGGTAGGCGGTGGCTTGGGCGGCGTCGTAGAGCCGCAGCCTCTCACCGGGGTTGAGCACGGGGACGCGGGCGCGGAAGCCGGCGCCGTGGCGGCGGCGCCAGGTATACACGGGCAGGCCGCTCGCGGTGGCGATGTCGTCCTCGGTCATGGTGCGGCGTCCCTGCGGGATCATCCGTGGCTCTCACCCGTGCGGCCCACGGCGTCACCAGTCCCGCCGTGGCCTCGCTGTGTCACCAGACCTACCGCTGACCGGCGAGCCACTCGCACAAGAAATCGAACACATGGTGGAATGGAGGGATCCCCGCACCGAGGAGCATCGCCATGACCTCCCCCGCCCCGGCCCCCGCATCCAGACCGCAGCCCGTCACCTGGCCCCCCGTCTCAGACTGGCCCCTGCACGAAATGGCGCGTTAACTGCACCTGCGAATCGGGTGAAGCGCAGAGAAGCCACCAGCCGGGCCTGGGTCCTCCGGCTGACCACCTGCTTGGGAAGCTCTGCGGCCGGCCAGGACCAACCTGGTCCTGGCTGTGCCGGAATTTCTTCGGGAGCGTGACTGTCACGCGATTCACAGGCCTCGCGCTCCTGCTACTGGCCTTCGCCACAGGAACCCTCGCGGTAGTGCGTCGACGTCTCCCCTCGCGGTGAAACACTCACTCGCGCTCCTTGCTTCATGCACCGACCCCGGCAACCGTATGCCGCCTCTCGGCGACATCGCGTTCGGCCTCCTGGCCGGTCACGGCGACGGCCGTCATTCCTGCACTTCGCCGTCCTGGCTCTATCGGTGAACCGAGAGCGAATATTTCTCGGGGGCGAGAGCACGCCGCGGCTCGGCAGAAGCTGTCAGTTCTGGCAGCACCCCGAGGCTTGCCCTGCGACACCATCCTTGTGGGTTGACCAGGCCGCCTCGGTCCGGGTTCCCGTGGGCCATGGTGATGCCACGGAAACGACGCCTCCGATCGCCAGGCATCGGGCCATCGCACTGAAGAGGCGGGCGAGTGGGTCCGTTCTTGCAGCGCGAAGCTTGCATAAATATGCATAAGATGGCATATTTCCACTATGTACAGCTCCTCACCCTGCGACCAGCACCCGCCGGACCCGACAAACCACGCTTCCGCACCCCGGGCCGACATCACCCGGGCCCGGGACTGCGACCACTGCGGCGGCTGGGGAACCGTGGTCAACGGCGGCCGCCACGAACTCTGCCCCCACTGCCAAACCCGCGCGGCCCCCGCCCACGAATCCCCGCACCCGCCATCCCGGCCATGATCTTGCCGTTTAAAACCCCGGAGTCGGCGTACAAGTAGCTGGTCACCCGACACCACCGGCCCCGGCCAGCAGCCGACGCCGGTCGCTGGGCCAGGCGAGGGTCAGGTACTGACGGTTGAGCAGGCGGTGGGCGGTCTTGCGGGACCTGTTCACGCCTCGCCGATGCCGGGCAGCGTTCGCCGCCGAGGATGGACCCATCAGGGGTGCACCACTGGGCCGAACCGCCGACGCACTCGCGAAGCCTCCCACCACCTGCGACCGAGATCCCCACGATGGCCTCGGCCGCGCCCTCGGTCCCGGCGACCTTCTGGAGTTCCTGCGGCGGGCCGGCCTGGACCCGGACAACGTCCGCCTGGACGATCCGCTGCTCATCGAGTGGCGCGGCGGCGGACCGGCCGTCTGGACCCCCGGACACGGGCGAGGACTGAGCGCAACAGTGCGGGCCGCCACCCGGTGAGGTAGCGGCCCGCACTGCTGCTCTGGTCAGCGGCTACTGCCGCAGGGATCAGCTACCGGTGGATCACCGCGCACGGTTCGCCCTGCACCACGTTGAACTCCACGCACAGCTTCGTGCCATGGGCGAACCTCTTCCCGCCCTTCCACTTCCAGCCGACCGTGGAGAGCTTGGTCAAGGCCCCGCTCGCGGGAATGGCGTCCTTCCAGCCGGCCAGTTCCCACCGGTACCCGGCCGGGGTGTACGTGATCAAGCGGGCGCGCGCCCCGGTCCCGTGGCCTTCATGTGGGCGCCTACGTTGTCGACCCGCAGTCCCTTGCCCCGTACCGACAGCCCAACCCTGCCGTCTTTGGCCTTCGCATCGGCGTGTGCGGGGGCCGCGGCGAACACGAGCGCGGCGGCCCTCATTACGTAGATCGTCTTTCGCATGTCAGCTCAACCGGGCGCCTGACGGGAAGGTCACCCGGAGGCCCCGGTCACCGGAGTGCCCACAGTGCCCGCCCAGGCCGCCCCCGCCCCCGCCCCCGCCCCCGCCCCCGCCCAAGACCTGACGAAACCGGCGGCCGCCGCGAGGCCGAGACGCCGGGCAAGCGCCGGTGCTGGCCCCGCCGAGGCTGACCGAGTGATTGCCCGGTAATCACTCGGCGGGTGCCGCGGTCGTCACCGGCGGCGCAGGGCAAGTGCCACGCCGAACGCGGTGGCCAGTGCCGAGGCCATACCGCCCACCGCACCGATCGGCCGGGCCAGCGAACGGTGAACCACGCACAGGTAGCCCGTGGCACCCAGAACCAGGACGACGACGATACCCAGGAGCAGGAGCACCACGGGGTCGGTACCCGAGGGCTGCGGAGCCGACTGGTGCTGGGACTGCTGGTCGATGGCGGACATGAGGGTTCCCTCCCGTTGTGGTCTGCGGACAGTCCGCAGACGCCTGCGGCGGATCATGGAGCCCTGCCTCCCCTAACGTCTCGGGATGCCGGGCAAGCAGCACCGTGCGGGACCGCAGGGTTAGCCATGCAAGGCGCGCGGCGCTGACTCACAGGGGAGTTATGGGGGGATGGAGCAGGAAGTCATCACCCGCCCGCAGCGGGCTCAGGGGACGACCCGGCGCCGGGTACCCCCATTCGTCGTCTCCGGCAGCGGCCTGCGACGGAGTCAGGCCCCACCAGAATGGGGAGACTTGGCTCCGCCAAGCGTTCGACCGCCGGGCCCGTGAGTGGCCCGCCCGGCCCGGTCGGCGGGCCGGAGGGCACTGGCGCGAGACTGGGCGGATGATCGAGCGCCGCCCACTGAGCACCGGCCCCCGCCCCGCCACCGACACCCCGGCCGCGCCCGGCCCCCGGGCCCGCCTCGCGGCCGAGCTGGCCCAGGTGGCCCCGGCCGCCGAGGCCACCGGCCCCGCCGAACGGTCCGCGGCCGCGCCCGGCCGGCGCCACCTGGGCCCCGGGGCTGCGGCCGCCGCTGGTTGGCTTTGTTCACGAGTCGTGCGTGAAGTCGGTTGTTCACGGGTTTGGGAGGCGCCCGAATCCACGGGCGGGCGATGTTCGCGGGTTTTGAAGGCATCGACCTGGTCATGCCGTGGATGTCGAAGGTTGAGGTCCGGTGTGGCCATTACGGTGGCAAGACCTCCTCCCCCTCAAAGGCGCCACCATCGAGACGGGAACCGTTCCTCCGTCCGCGACGGAATCGCTCCATCACCCGCGTGAAATCCCGTCACTCCATGTAGGACATGGACTGTCCTACATGGAAGCAATGCTTCCGTTAGGACTTCTCGGGACCAGGGCGTGTGCCCATGAGGAGCTCCGTCCCTTCTGCTCGCGTTCCCTCTCCAGGAGTGATCCCTGATGAAGCCTCCCGCCATCGCCCCGTGCCTGGGTGTGTCCGACACCCAAGCGACTGTCGACTTCTACGAGAAGCTCGGCTTCACCGCCCTGCCTTCCGGCAACGACCCGGATGACGACCTGCGCATCCTGCTCTTCGACGGCGAGTTCGCGCTGATGGTCTACCGCGACGAGCACCTGCGCAGCTGGCTGCCCGTCCTCAGGGACACCCCGGTCGGCGCGTTCGGCATGTTCTACCTGGCCGTCGACGATTTCGACGCCTACGTCGAGCGCATCCGGCCGCTGGTCACGATCGAGAAGGACGTGATGGAGCACCACGGCGACAAGCTCTTCTACTTCACCGACCCCGACGGCTACGTCATCGGCGTCAACCAGAAGCGGACCCGATGACCACCATGACGAAGAACACCGACACGGCTGCCGCGGGCTCAGTGAAGTGTGCGGCCTTCTGGGGCCATGACGGCAAGGCGCTCGCCGCCTTCTATGCCGCGGCCCTGGGCTGGGAGGTCACCCAGACCTTCGGCGACGCCGCGGCGATGATCAGCGACGGCACGACGAGGTACGTCTTCTACACGGCCGAGTCCTTCAAGGCGCCGGACTGGCCCGCGGACGAGCTCGTCTTCCATCTCGACCTCACCTTCGGCGACGTCGAGGCCGCCGGGGACCGCCTCATCGCCCTCGGTGCCACCAAACCTGCCCACCAGCCCGGCGGCAAGCACTGGACCGTACTGCTGGACCCCTCCGGCCAGCCCTTCTGCATCAGCGCCGCCGGCAAAGACGGGTGAAACACGTAGCTGTCGGCGAGTTGCGGGCTCAGGGACGTCACTGTCGTTTCTGTCGGAGATTGCGCAGCCGTTCCGTGTGGCGGGGCGCAGGTCGGCGGTCTGCTCGACTGTCTCCGCTGGCCGTCCCGATTCGCCGGCCTTGCCGCGGGTGGTGCGTCCGGTTACGTAGAGCGGGCTCCACCCCGGCTCGCCCCCGTGGCCAGGCCGCGGGTGAGGTATGCCGCGGTGGCAGGTGGGGCAGACGCAGGTCCGTGCCGCGAGGAGGGTCTGTAGCTCGCGCACGACTTGGCAGAGGCTCAGGCCGGCGCCGTGTCGCGACCGCTTTCTTCGCGGTGCCCGAGGCGCCCCGCAACGTCAGGACCGCCTGCTCGCCTTGTCTGTGAGGGCGTCCACGAGCTGGTCGTGGGTCATGCTGGAGCGGCCGGGAACGTGCGCGGCTGCGGCATCTGTGGCAGCACCGGATCGTGCTGCCTTCTGCGGGTGCGGTCACAGAGCAGTGGCCGCACCCGCAGACGGGCACTACCAGTTCCGGCGTGCCCCCGTCCGGGGGCCGGCACCCGATTGCTGGGGCAAGTTGCTGGACGGGCCCGCAGCCTCATCAGCAGGAGTCCTGCGAGCCACGTCGGCGCGGGCTTCGGCGTCCGGCGGCGGGGCCAGGGTGATTCCGGCGTCGGTAAGCATGCTCAGGTCCAGTGTCCACGTGATGCGGGATCGAGCCTGCCAGAGGTCGAATGCTGAAGCGATATGAAGGTCGGCCTGGGCGCCGGTCATCTCGGTGACCTTCATGAGGTGAGTACGGGCCTGGGGCGCGAGCCCGCGGATCTGGGCGAAGCCGAAGTGTGTGGCCGTGTGGCAGTCGGTACACAGGCAGATCAGCCGCCTCAGCGGCTGCACTCGGGTGGCATCGTCATAGGTCCACCGCTCGTGCGCCTCCAACCACCGCTTTGCCTCCCGGTCCTGGCTCGCACCGCAAGCTTCGCAGCGGTTGTCGGCACGGCGGTAGGTCATGCGGCGCAGGCGGTCCCAGTCCTTCTGGGCGACGCAGGATCGCACGTTGGTGAACCAGCAGCTGCTCGGCACGAGGTCGACGAACAGCCTGCTGCCGAGCGAGCGGTCCTCGCCTGGCAAGAGCTCAGGAATGTCCGCCCTGGGAGTCCAGCGCTCCAGGCCGGCGATCCCGGCGCGCGGCGCGTATCAGCGCCGGTGATGGCGCTCTTTGAAAACGGCTGTGGTCCACATTTCGTGACGGTCACTGCTCACGTCACGCCGCTTTGGCATGATCGCCCCATGATCGAGTACTCCTGGCCAGACGACTCAAGAGCAGGCCGAGCACGTGATGCGTGGGCTGCCACGGTCGAGGATCTTCCCATCGGAACCCACGTG
>NZ_JBSFTP010000051.1:0-56816 GCF_053591315.1 Streptomyces sp. NPDC003042 | reverse complement strand
CTGGGCGCCCTCGTACTTCGTCGGGTCCTGCGGCGGCGCACCATTGAGCATCGTCAAGGAATACATCGAGAACCAGAAGCGGCCCACCTGACCGTTACCCCGGCGGCGCAGAGAACTCCGGCGCTTCGCGCCTCCGGGCCAAGGATGCGTTTCCCGCCCGGCCTGAAGGCCGGGATTCCCACGCAAGATCAGGGATGGATTCGCGGAGCCGGCCGAGCTGTTCCTCGCACTCGATGCGGATCTCGAACGCCCGGATGCGCAGCTCCTCCAGGTGCACGATGTGACCGGTGAGCACGTCGCCCGCGGGGAAGTTCGACAAGGCGGGCCCGCGCCACAGGTCGAGCGCCCGGCGCACGGTGGCCAGCGCGGTGAGCGGGTCGCCCGCGCTCAGCTCGTGGTGCGACTGTGCGACGAGCCGCTCGAATATCCGCAGGTCGCTCTCGCTCTCGTCGACGTGGATCGAGTAGCCGGGCGGGCTGGTGACGATAGACGGCCGCCCTGCCGGATTTCTCCGGCAGGGCGGCCGCGCTGTGTGGAGCGACCCGCGACTACTCTCCGAGCAGGTAGCGGATGTGCTTGACCAGCTCACCGATGTCGGGGGTGCGCAGCAGGCTGTAGTGGTCGGCGTCGAGGTCGATGACCGTCGGCGGGGTGGCCGAGTACCCGCTGCTGTTCTCGATGAACGAGTAGTCGTCGCCGCGGGCCTTGAAAATGGTCACCGGCGCTTCGAGGGTGCGCTCGGCCAGCTCGCGGAACGAATACTCGAATTCGTACGTCTGGCGCACGACGTCGATGATCCGCGTGGCGAGGTCGACGTCGATTCCCTTGAGTTCGCTGATGAACTCGGCGAAGGACCGCTCGTCCTTTCCGGCCTCGATGCACTTCTCCAGGTCGGGGCCGCCGATGGTGCCGGTGAACACCGAGAAGAGGATGGTCGTGAAGGCCCTGTTGGAGAAGGACGCCTCACGGCCGTACACGGCGCCGTCCGCGGCCCGCACGGCCGGCGAGCCGGGGGCGATCAGGAAGAGGTTCTCCACCGTCTCGCCGGCCTGCTCGAGCTGGTGGGCGGTCTCGAAGGCCACCCGGGCGCCGAAGGAGTAGCCCCACAGGGTGTAGGGGCCGGTCGGCTGGAGTTCCTTGATGGCCTCGATGTCGGCCGCGGCCATCTCACCGATGGTCGCGTACGGGCTCTCGCCCTCGTTGATCCCGTGCGACTGGACCCCGTAGAAGGAGCGGCCGAGGCCGATCTCCGTGGCCAGGGTGCGCAGGTTCATCGGGTAGCCGCCCAGGCCCGGCCAGCACAGCACCGGCCGGGTCCCCGTGCCCTCGGCGTGCAGGCGCACCAGGCGCGAGGACTCCTGCGCGACCTCGCGCTCCAGGCGCCGGGCGAGCTTCTCGACCGTCGGGGACTCCAGGACGCTCTGCAGCGGCAGGGAGACGCCCAGGCGCGCGTTGAGCTCGCGGATGAGGCTGACGGCGATGAGCGAGTTGCCGCCGGACTCGAAGAAGTCGTCCTGGACCGAGACGGTTTCGCGGCGCAGGGACTTGGCCCAGATCTGTGCGATCTCCTTCTCGGTCTCGGTGCGCGGGGCGACGAAGGGGCGCTCCACGAGCTCGGCGTTGACCTGGTCGGAGGCGGCCAGCGCCTTCCCGTCGATCTTGCCGTTGGCGGACAGCGGCAGCCGGTCGAAGACCACGACCCGGTTCGGGATCATGTAGTCCGGCAGGAAGCTGACCAGGTCGTCGCGGATCATCTCCGCCGGACCGCGCATGTGGACGGTGTCCTCGCGCATGCCCTCGTGTCCGAGCTGCTCGTCGCTGACGCGGCCGCCGACGAAGAAGTACGACGGACCGCTCTCGACCCCGGCCGCGTTCAGGACGGCGTCCATCCGGCGGGCAGCGGGCAGCGGGTTGCCGGTCTTGGAGCTGTAGCCCGAAGACATGAAGCCCAGGCCGAGGCCGTTCATCATCAGGTGCTGGAGCTTCTTGCCGAGCGTGACGTAGTGCATCCACTCCTCGGGGGCCCGGCTGACCACGGTGATGCCGAAGCTGGCGGCCTCGTAGACCGACTGGTTGATCGCGATGACGTGCTTCTTCAGGACGCCGTCGTCGGAGAAGCGGCTGAGCCGGCCGTCCTCGTAGCGGTACTGGCCCTCGGGGAGGCCGGTGACCTTCGCGCCGTGCGTCTGGAGGTAGACCTCGGCGTGGTCCTCGCGCTGCCCGGCGTGCGGGACCAGCTCGAAGGTGCCCAGGTAGTAGTCCTCCTCGGGCACCTCCAGGTGCTCGCGGACGGCGGGCTCGTGGGCCAGGTCGCGGATGTCGAGGCCGTAGGCGGGGAGCACCTGCTCGAACAGGCCGACGATGTGCCCGGTCTCGATCTCCAGGACTTCCTGGATGTTGTTCTTGTAGACCGGCTCGATTCCGCTCTTCTTGCCGATGAAGTGGACCTGCGCGACCGGCTTGCCGGTGGCGGCCTTCTCGCCGATGAGGACCAGCTGGTGGCGCACCGGCTGGTAGTAGTAGTAACCGGGCTTGAGACCGGCGACGCCCTCCAGCTCGAAGTACATCTGCGTCGCGTACAGCGCGCCGGGCGAGGCGTAACCGTACTTGGGGAGCAGCCGCTCCTCGCTGAGGTACTGGCCGAACCAGCGCAGGATCTGCCCCAGTTCGGTGGGCGCCAGGTCGGCGGCCTTGCGCGAGTAGGGCGTGCTCACCTTGGCGCCGAGGAGCTTCAGCAGCGCCGCCTCGGTGACCTCGCCGCCCTCGAAGAAGCGGTACGTCTTGCGGGCGAAGACCCGGCTGCGCTGCTCGGGGGTCGGCTGGGCGCCCGGCAGGTCGTAGGCGGTGCGGCCGGCCAGCTCGGAGTCGTCGCGCAGGCCCGGGTTGGACAGCTGCGCCTTGACCTGGAGCTTGCTCTTCTTCGAGGCGTGGTGGGAGCCGTGGTTGCCCTGGTCCATCAGGGCGGCTTCCTTCTCGCTCAGCTCGACGCAGGCGATGAGGTTCTGGAAGCCGGTGCGGCTGTCGTTCTTGACGATGACCGCGGCGTTGCGGACCCAGTCGTGGTTCTCGATCGCCAGGGATATCTCGTCCAGCTCGACGCGGTAGCCGCGCAGCTTGACCTGGTTGTCGGCGCGGCCGGCGAACTGCACCGTGCCGTCCGCGTTCCACTGCGCCAGGTCGCCGGTGCGGTACAGGCGGGTGGGCGCGGCACCCTCGGTGAGCTCGATCTCCAGGAAGCGCTCGGCGGTGAGGTCGGGGCGGTGCAGGTAGCCGCGCGCCAGCTGGACGCCGCCGATGTAGAGCTCGCCGATCTCGCCGATGCCGACGGCCTTCAGGTCCTTGCCGAGGATGTGGTACTCGGTCCCGCGCACCGGGCTGCCGATGGAGACGGACTGCGGTCCCTCCTCCAGGGCGGCCGGGTCGACGGTGTACGCGGAGGAGTTGATGGTGCACTCGGTGGGCCCGTACAGGTTGACCAGGGTGCGGCCGGGGATCTCCTGCGTGGTCTGGAGGGCGAGGTTGCGGGAGAGGGCCTCGCCGCCGCTGAAGATCTGCTGGAGCGAGCCGCACGCGTCGAGCTTCTCGGTGTCGATCAGCGCCTGGAGCAGCGTCGGGACGCACTGGAGCGTGGTCACACCGTGCTTGGCGATGGTCTCGACGAGGCCCTCGGGGTCGGAGTAGACGCCGGGGGCGCCCATGACGACGGTCGCGCCGTTTGCCGGGGAGAGGATCTCCCACTGCGCGGCGTCGAAGCTCATCGGCGTCTTCTGCAGGATGACCTTGCCGCGGTCGATGCCGTGCGTGTCGCGCAGCCAGCCGAGCTGGTTGACGACGCTGCCGTGCTCGATCATCACGCCCTTGGGCCTGCCCGTGCTGCCGGAGGTGTAGATGACGTACGCGAGGCTGTCCGGGCGGGCCGCGCCGCTCTCCGGCGCCTGCTGCGCCTGTCCTGCGGGCCGGACGAACGCGTCCGAGTCGCGCAGCGTGACGATGGCGACGTCCTTGGGGGCCAGCTCCCGCAGCCGGGACACCAGGCGCTGCTGCGCCAGGATGATCCTCGCCCGGCTGTTCTCGATCATGTAGCGCAGCCGGTCCTCGGGGTACTCCGGGGACAGCGGCAGGTAGGCGCCGCCCGCCGAGAGGATGCCCCAGGCGCCGACCATCAGGTCGATCGACGGCTCGACGAAGAGGCCGACGCAGTCGTCCGCCGCGACCCCCAGATGCTTGAGGTAGTCGGCGAGGGCCGAGCTTCTGGACTCCAGCTCCCGGTAGGTGAGTCTCTGGTCCCGGTAGACGACGGCGGTCGCCTCGGGGTGCTCCGCGACCCGCTCGGCGAGCAGGCCGGGCAACGTCTTGGTGCCGCGCAGGGTGGGCTCGAGCACGCTGGTCTCCTGAAGAGTCATGTCCCGCTTCCTTACTTTCCGTTGTGGAACAGCGGGCGTGCTCGGACGCCCGCGCTACCGGGCTCCGGCGTTGCGGCGGGCCCTGCGTGCGACGGCTCGCCGCCGCCCAGGGGCGGCGGCGAGCCGTCAAGGTGCCGAGTCGGCGGCTCGGCGAGGAGGCTTTCCCCGTGCGGACGGACGGGCCCCCGTCGGCCCCTCCGTCCTGGTGGTCACCGGTCCTGGAGCAGCCGGGTGACCGATCCGTTCTCGAAGACCTCACGGGCGGCGCCCGCGATGAGCGGGGCGATGGACAGGACGGTGACCTTGTCCAGTCCGAGGGCCCCGGGCACCGGCAGGGTGTCCGTGAAGACGAACTCGCTGACCCGCGAGTTCTTCAGCCGGTCCGCGGCGGGGCCCGACAGCACCCCGTGCGTGGCCGCCACGATGACGTCCCGCGCCCCGTGGGCGAACAGGGCGTCGGCCGCGGCGCAGATCGTGCCGCCGGTGTCGATCATGTCGTCGACCAGGACGCAGACCCGGTCCCTGACCTCGCCGACCACCTCGTGGGCGGTGACCTGGTGGGCCACGTCCTTGTCGCGCCGCTTGTGGACGATGGCGAGCGGCGCGCCCAGCCGGTCGCACCAGCCGTCCGCCACCCGTACGCGGCCGGCGTCGGGCGAGACGACCGTGATGTGCGCGCGGTCCGCCTTGGAGCCGATGTGGTCCGCGAGGACCGGCATCGCGAACAGGTGGTCCACCGGGCCGTCGAAGAAGCCCTGGATCTGGTCGGCGTGCAGGTCGACCGTCAGGATCCGGTCCGCGCCGGCGGTCTTGAGGAGATCCGCCACCAGCCGGGCCGAGATGGGTTCGCGGCCACTGTGCTTGCGGTCCTGGCGGGCGTATCCGTAGAACGGCAGGATGACCGTGATGCTGCGGGCCGAGGCCCGCTTCAGCGCGTCGATCATGATCAGCTGTTCCATGATCGACTTGTTGATCGGCGCGGTGTGGCTCTGCATGACGAAGCAGTCCGCGCCGCGCACGGAGGCGTGGTAGCGGATGTAGATCTCGCCGTTGGCGAAGTCGATCGCCTTCGTCGGGACCAGCGTCGTGCCCAGTTCGGCCGCGACGGCCTCGGCCAGCTCGGGGTGCGCGCGCCCCGAGAAGAGCAGCATCTTCCCCGAGTCGCTCACGCGGCGCCGGCCACGGCCCCGGCACCGGCTGTGACCTCGGCCAGCGTCGGGTAGTCGGTGTAGCCGCGGTGGTCGCCGCCGTACAGGGTGGTCTCGTCGAGGGTGTTGAACGGGCCGCCGGTGCGCACGCGCTCGGGCAGGTCCGGGTTCGCGAGGAACGCCGCGCCGAAGGCGACCGCGCAGGCGACGCCCGTCTCCAGTGCCTCGGTGGCGACCTCGGCGGTGACCGGGACCATGCCGTTCGGGTGCGGGCACAGGATGATCTTGCCGGTCCACTGGGCGCGCAGGGCCGCCGTCCGGTCGCGGTTGCCGCCCTCCAGGATGTGCAGGAACGCCACTGGCGGAAGGGCCGCGACGAGCGCCTCGTAGAGCGCGGCGGTGTCGCCCTCGACGATGTCGTTGTACGGGTTGGCGGGCGAGATGCGCACGCCGACGCGGTCGGCGCCGACGCGCTCGGACACCGCCTCGATCACCTCGACCGCGAACCGGATGCGGCCGGCGAGGGAGCCGCCGTAGCCGTCGGTGCGGCGGTTGGTGTTGTCCGCCATGAACTGGTGGAGCAGGAAGCCGTTGCCCGCGTGGACCTCGACGCCGTCGAAGCCGGCCTCGATCGCGTTCTGCGCGGCGTCGGCGAAGTCCTTGACGGTCTGCGCGATCTCTTCGACCGTCAGCTCGTGCGGCTCCGGGTAGGCCATCGGGCCCTCGGGGCCGAAGCACTGGCCGCCCGCGGTGACGGGGGACGGCGCGACGGACCGGTGACCGCTCGGGTACAGCGAGGGGTGGCCGATGCGTCCGGTGTGCATGAGCTGGGCCACGATCGTGCCGCCGGCGCGGTGCACGGCGTCGGTGACCGGCTTCCACGACTCGACCTGCTCCGGCGTGTGCAGACCGGGGCTGTTCATGAAGCCCTGGCCCACCACGTTGGGCTGGACGCCCTCGGTGATGATGAGGCCGGCGCCCGCCCGCTGGCCGTAGTAGGTGGCCATCAGGTCGGTGGCCAGGCCGTCGGTGGTGGCGCGGTTGCGGGACATCGGGGCCATGACCAGGCGGTTGCTCAGGGCCAGCTTCCCCATGGTGAGCGGCTCGAACAGCTTCTCGGACATGCGTTTTCTCCAGACGGGGTCAATGCGTGGTGCGAACGTGGACGGGAACGCGCGCCGCGCGGGCGCGGGGGTCAGCGGCCCGCGCGCTCGGCGAGGTGGCTCGCGTGCGCGACGGCCAGACGGCCGGCCGCCTCGGCGCAGGAGGCGAGGACGGCCATGTTGGCCCGCGCGGAGCGGCCGTCGGTGGCCGCGTCGACGGCCCGCATCAGGTACTTCGTGATGCCCTGGCCGGAGACCCCGTCACGGGTGGCCTCGGCGACGGCGGCCCGGATGGCCGTGTCGACCTCGGCGGAGTCGATGGCGTCCTCCTCCCGGACCGGGGTGGTGATCAGGAAGGAGCTGTTGTTGCCCAGCGCCCAGTGGGCCTCGATCGCGCGGGCGATGACCTGCTCGTCGTCCAGGCGGTGGGGCGCCCGGTGGCCGCTCGTACGGCAGTAGAAGGCGGGGAAGTCGTCCGAGCGGTAGGCGACGACGGGGACGCACTGGGTCTCCAGGTACTCCAGCGTCAGACCGAGGTCGAGGATCATTTTCGCGCCCGCGCAGACGACGGCGACCTTGGAGCGGGTGAACTGGATCAGGTCCGAGGACACGTCCCAGGTGTCCTGGGCGCCCCGGTGCACGCCGCCGATACCGGCGGACGAGAAGAACGCGATCCCCGCGAGCTCGGCCGCGACGACGGAGGACGCCACGGTGGTGGCGCCGAGGCCGCCCCGGGCCAGGACGACGGGCATGTCCCGGCTGGACACCTTGGGGATGTCCGGCAGGGAGGCGAACCGCTCGATGTCGGCGTCCGACATGCCGACGCGGATCTCTCCGGCCTCGATGCAGATCGTCGCGGGCACCGCGCCGCCGGCCCGTACGGCGTCCTCCACCTTGCGGGCGGTGGCCGCGTTGTCCGGGTACGGCAGTCCGTGGGTGATGACGTTGCTCTCGAGGGCGACGACGGCCGCGCCGTCGTGGAGGGCCTCGCGGACCTCCTCGGTGTAGACGACGGGGATGCCGCTGCTTGCGCTCATCGGGGCTCTCTCAACTCTCGTTCCAATAGCCGGGCGGCTTCAGCAGCAGATCCCGGCGGGCCGCAATCTCGGCGAGGACCTGGATGTCCCAGTCCTGCGATGTGACGGGCTCCAGGGAGATCGAGACGGTGTCCTCGCCGGTCGCGAAGGTCTTCGTCACGGCGGCGGTGACCGCCTCGTCGATCGCCTTGAGCTGCTCCGCCGTGAAGTTCCTCGGGTAGTGCCTGACGTGGATGTGGGGCACGGACTCGGTCCTCTCACGGTCGTCGTCGCGTCGTGTCTGTGGGGGGGGTGGGTGGGTGGCACACCGCGGACGGGGGAGGCCGCGGTGTGCCACCACCGCTCCCCGCCCTCGCCCGGGGGGACGGGGGGCCGGGCGGGGAGTCTTGGGGCGGGAGTCCGTCAGACCTCGGCGGGTTCCCGGGGGTTCGCGGCGGCCGGCTCGCGCTTGCGTCGGCCGGGCCGGGGCTGGGCCAGGACCACCGCCGCGACGACGGTCAGGGCGCCGAGGATCTGGAGCGGCGAGAGCGCCTGGTCCAGGACGAAGTAGCCGAGCAGGGTGGCCGCCAGCGGCGAGGCGAAGCTCAGGAAGGAGACGGCCAGGGCGGGCAGCCGCTCCACGCCGCGGAACCAGATCATGTAGGCGAACAGGGCCCCGATGACGCCGAGATAGGCGAAGCCCCAGAGGTTCTCGCCGGTGAGCTCGCTGGGCAGGCCTTCGCCGATCAGCACGACCGGGAGCAGGACCAGGCCGCCGACGGTGAGCTGCCAGCCCGTGAAGGTCAGCAGGCCCACGCCCTCGGGACGCCCCCAGCGCTTGGTCAGCACGATGCCGGAGGCCATGCTGACCGCGCCCAGCAGGCCGGCCACGACACCGGTCGTGTTCAGAGCGGCGGTCGGCTGGAGGACCAGCAGGGCCACACCGGCGGCGCCGAGCACACAGGCGACCACGTGGATCTGCTTGATCTTGTCCTTCAGTAGCAGGGACGACAGCAGCAGCACCAGCATCGGCTGGATGGACATCACCAGCGCGGCGACACCGCCCGGGAGGTGGTACGCCGCCACGAAGAGCAGGTAGAAGAAGGCGCCGATGTTCAGCACGCCGAGCACCAGCGCGCGGCCCCACCAGATGCCGCGCGGCAGCGTTCGGCCGATGAGCAGGAGCACCAGGCCGGCGGGCAGGGCCCGCAGCATGGCGGCCAGCAACGGCCGGTCCTCCGGCAGGAACTCGGTGGTGACGAGGTAGGTCGAACCCCAGACCGCCGGTGCGAGCGCCGTGAGCGCGGAGTCCGTCAGCGCGCGGCTGCTCCTCATCGGACCACGGCACAGTCGGTCGTGCCGAAGAAGCGGTCCCCGAAGTCGCCGATGCCGGGGATCATGAACGCGTTCTCGTTGAGGCGCTCCTCGACCGACGAGGTGACGATCTTGACCGCCGGGTGCTTGGCGTGGACCGCGGCGATGCCCTCGGGCGCGGCGAGGAAGTTGACGAAGACGATGTTCTCCTCGCGCACGCCGGCGCCCCGCAGCACGCCGATCGCGGCGTTGGCGCTCCCGCCGGTGGCGAGCATCGGCTCCAGGAGCAGGACGTGCCGGTCGGCGATGTCGTCCGGCAGGTTCTGGTAGAGGAGGTGCGGGAGCTTGGTGGTGTTGTCCCGCTGGATGAGGACCTTGCCCACGGGGATGGCCGGTACGACGGCGCGCAGCTCGTCCACCATCGAGTCCCCGGCCCGGATCACGGGCACGGCGCACAGCTTCGACGCGAACTTCAGTCCGTCGTAGGTCTCGCCGACCGGCGTCACGACCTCATGCTTGTCGAACGGCAGCTGGTCGAGCGCCGATTCGAGGAGGAGGCGGATGATCCGCCGGGAGTAGAACACGAAGTCGGCCCGCGACGCTCCGCGGTCCCGGATGATCGTGTGCATGGCCCGCAGCTGGTCGGTCTGCGGCAGCGGGTGGACGTTGTGGTGGCCGGTCGCCATGAGAACCTGCTTCTCGTCGGTCGGTGGAGACGTGCAACCGCGGGGTCGGTCGGAGCCGCGGGGTCAGGCGATCTCGGCGAAGGCGCGGCGGGACTCGGCCACGAACTTCGCGACTTTGGCGCGGTCCTTGCGGCCGTCGGGGCCCTCGAGGCCCGTGTGGGCGTCGACGGCGGCGGGCTTGACGACGCGGATCGCCTCGGCGACGTTCTCCGCGTTCAGGCCGCCGGCCATCATCAGGGGCTTGGGCGAACGGCGCACGAGCTCCGCGCTGACGGCCCAGTCGTGGGTGAGGCCGGTGGCGCCCTTGGCGCCGGTGGCCGGGTTGAAGGTGTCGGTGATGAACATGTCCACCGCGTCCGCGACATCGTCGACGAGCTGGAGCAGTTCCTCGGCGTTGTCCTCCTTCACGACCAGGCTCTTGAGCACGTACAGGTCGGGGCGGTTGGCCTTGAGCTTGCGCAGCTGCTCCGGCTCCACGTCGCCGTGGAGCTGGACGGCCTTGACACCGAGCTGGGTGGTGAAGGCGCTGATCTCGTCGGCGTCCGTCAGGTAGCTGATGAGGACGCCCTCCTGAGGCATGGTCAGGCTGCCGATGATCTCGATGGCCGCCGCCTCGGATATGTCGTCCTTGCCCGACGGGAGGCGGAGCGGGAAGCCGAACCAGTCGACGCCCTCCTCGGCCAGCAGCGCGGCCTCTTCGGCGTCGATGATTCCGGCGACCTGCACCAGGTCCTTCACGTCAGTCATGTGTGTTCCTTTTCGGATGAAATCAGGCCATGGGATGCTCACGAAGAGCCTCGTGGGTGCCGATCCAGTGGTCAACGGGCTCTATGTCAGATCCGCGTCAACCTTCTTCCGGTCTCTGTCCAGCCCCCTCGCAATCCGGCCGGCCCCCGCGTCGCGAATGAGCGGACACTCCTCCAGGAATGACAGAACGCGCAGGTGGTAGGTGCGGGCGGCCCAGCCGAGGCTGATGTCGTGGCCGGCGTCGCGCTGCCGGACGAACTCCGCGGACACGGTCGGCGGAGCCAGTGGTTCCTCCAGCTCCTCTGTGTCGTGTCTCCACCGGAGCTCCTGTTCGGCGAAGGCGAAACGGACCGGAACCCGCACCCCGGCCGCGACGGCGGGGTACATCTCCGGCCACCGCGGCGTCTCCCGGGCCTCCAGCTCGGGGACCGGGCGGAGGGGGATGGTCAGGCCGCGCCGGCGGTGAGGGCGCCCACGGCCCGGGCGAGGCGGTCCGCGGTGTGCGTCGAGTGGACCCGGGCGCCGGGCAGGATGCGCCGCACCAGGCCGCCCAGCACCCGGCCGGGGCCCACCTCCACGAACAGGTCCGCACCCGAGGCGGCGAGCGTCCCGACGGCCTCGGTCCACCGCACCGGGCTGGTGAGCTGGCCGCGCAGCGCCACGACGGCCTCGGCGGCGGTCGTCAGCCGCCCACCGGTGACGCCGGAGACGAGGGGGACGACCGGGTCGCGGAACTGCGTGGCGATCAGCGTCTCGGTGAACTCCGCCTCGGCCTCGGCCAGCAGGCTGGAGTGGAACGGGCCACCGGTACGCAGCCAGGTCACCCGCGCCCCGGCCGCACCGGCCGCCTCGGCGACCCGGGCCACCGCCTCGGCCTGCCCGGACACCACAGTCTGGCGGGGCTCGTTGTCCCCGGCCACCTCGACGACCTGGCCGGTGGCGGCCCGCACCTCGGCGCACATCCGCGCCAGGTCCGCGCGGCGCGGGCCGATCACCGCGGCCGTGGCGCTGCCGATCCGGTCCCCGACCGTGGCGACGAGTTCACTGCGCAGCCGGACCAGCCACAGCGCCTCGGTCCACTCCAGGACGCCCGCGGCCGCCAGCGCCGCGTACTCGCCCAGGCTGTGCCCGGCCACCGCGTCCGGCACCAGGCCTTCGCCGCGCAGCACCTCCAGTACGGCCATGCTCGTCAGGAAGACGGCCGGCTGCGCCACCGCGGGGTCCTCCAGGTCCCGGGGGGACCCGTCCCGGCAGAGCCGGGCGAGCGGGATCCCGAGGAGGTCGTCGGCGGTGCGGTAGTAGGTCTCGGCGAGGTCGGGCCGCAGGGCGAGCAGTTCCCTGCCCAGGGCGGCGCATTCGGAGCCCTGTCCCGGAAAGACGAAGGCGGTGCGGATCATCCGGTCACGTCCCTCTCTGCGGTCAACTGGCGAGAACCGTGCGGTGCCCGGGGGCCGCGGCGCCGCTGACGGTGTCCCCGGCGGCCAGCCAGGTCTCGGGCACCCACCTGACGTCGACCGTCGTGGGGGCCTTGCCGGCCACCGCGACGGCCGCGGCGTGGCCGGAGTCGGCGGGGACGCCGACCATGGTCCAGCCGTCCGGATGACGGTCGTGGTCGGTGCCGAGGTAGTCCTTGGCGGGTGAGCGGCTCAACCCTGTACCGAGCCCCTTGAGAAACGCTTCCTTGCGCGTCCAGATCTGCCCGAAGAGCGCTCGGCGCTCCTCGCCGGCCGGGGCCTCGGCGATCTCCAGCTGCTCCTGCGGGTGCAGCGCCCGCGAGCAGATGTCCACGGTCTCCGCGCCGGGGAGTTTCTCCACGTCGACGCCGAGGGGCACGGTGCCCACGCCCACCATGGCGAGTCCCCCGCTGTGCGAGAGGGAGTAGTGCAGCGGCGGCGGCGGGGGCGCCAGGGCGGGACGGCCGTGCGGCTCACCGCAGCCCGGGCAGGGCTCGCGCATGAAGCGCACGTCCTGGGGGAGCATGTCCGTGTACCGTCCGAGCAGTCGGCGCACCGCCACGTGCGCGGCCGCGTAGAGCAGCCCGTCGGACTGGCGGATGAAGGCGGCGGCGCGCGTCCGCTCCTCCTCGTCGAGTTCGCCGACCGCCAGGGCGTCGGCGTCCGCGCCGGTGGGGCGGCGTATGAGCCACAGGTCGACCCGGTCGGCGGACAGGGTGAAGTCGGGGCGCGCGAGGTCCTGGTGGTTCACCACCGGGCGCGCGGCCGGCAGCAGGGCCGTCGTCGTCATGCCGGCACCGGTGCCCCGTGCAGGTGGGCTTCGGGACCGAGCTGCCGGGCGAGGCAGTCGATGAGCTCCTGCGCGCTGTTGGCCAGCAGCAGCCGCTGGAGGTCCACCTCGATGCCGAGCGTCGACTCCATCCGGTACTGGAGTTCCATTCCGGAGATCGAGCCGATGCCGAGGCAGCCCATGGGTCGGCCCGTGGTGTCGACGAGGTGCGGTTCGATACCGAGGATCCGGCCGAGCTCCTGGCGCACGTACTGCTCCACCATCCGGGTGCGCTGCGGCAGTCCGGCCGTGGCCAGCACGGACGTGTCGGGGCAGGTCATGTGGACCAGGCCGGTGTCCGTCTCGTAGGTCTGGGACATGTGAAGTGTGTTCATGCTGCTTTCCTGTTCTTCCTGTCGGGGCGGGCCAGCACCATCGCGCTCTGGAAGCCGCCGAATCCGCTGCTGACCGTCAGGACGGCGTCGGTGCGGTGCTCGCGCGCGACGAGCGGGACGTAGTCGAGGTCGCATTCCGGGTCGGGCGTGTGCAGGTTCGCGGTGGGCGGCACCACGTGGTGCTCCATCGCGAGGAGGGAGGCGGCGATCTCCATCGAGCCGATGGAGCCGAGCGAGTGCCCGATCATCGATTTGACGGAGCTCACGGGCGTCTCGTAGGCGTGCCGGCCGAGGGCCAGCTTGTACGCGGCCGTTTCGTGGCGGTCGTTCTGCTTGGTGCCCGAGCCGTGCGCGCTGACGTAGTCGATGTCGCCGGGGTTCAGCCGCGCCTCGTCCAGGGCCACGGTGATGGCCTCGGCCATCTCGCGGCCGTCGGGGCGCAGCCCCGTCATGTGGAAGGCGCTGGAGCGGGCGGCGTGGCCGGCGATCTCCGCGTAGACGTGCGCGCCGCGGCGGCGGGCGCTGTCCAGTTCCTCCAGGACGAACACGGCCGCCCCCTCGCCGAGGACGAAGCCCTTGCGGGAGGCGTCGAAGGGCCGTGAGGCCGTCCGCGGCTCGTCGTTGAGCAGGGTCGTCGCCTTGATGGCGTCGAAGCACGCCATGGTGAGCGGCGTGATCGGGGCGTCCGTGGCGCCGGTGATCATGACGTCGGCGGCGCCCTCGCGGATCAGGTCGACGGCGTGCGCGACCGAGTCGACCCCCGCCGTACAGCCGGTGGAGACCACCGTCGCCGGGCCCTGGGCGCCGATGGCCCAGGCCACTTCGGCCGCGAAGGAGCTGGGCACGAAGTGCTCGTACAGATGGGGCGGCGCCTGCCGGTGGTCGACCAGCGTGAGGCGGCCGTCGTCACTGGCCAGGCGGTACGCGCTGTCGAGGCTGCCGACGGCGCCCACGGCGGTGCCGATGCTGACCCCGGTGCGGTACGGGTCGCATCCGGCGAGGTCGAGGCCGCTGTCGGCGACCGCCTCGCGCGCCGACACCACGGCGAACTGGGCGGCCCGGCCCATGCGGCGGGTCTCGTGCGCGCTCAGCCCGTGCTGTCGGGGATCGAAGTCGGCCTCGGCGGCCACCCTCGAGCGGAACGGGGAAGGGTCGAAGAGGGTGATCCTCCGTGTCGCCGTCCGTCCTGAACTCAGCAGGTCCCACAGGTTCCCGGCTCCGATGCCTCCTGGCGCCAGCACACCGAGCCCTGTGACCACTACCCGGCGAGCCACCGGTCCGGCCCTCCCCTCGTGTCGGCCCGGCGGTACGTCACTTGGACGCCGTCCAGTCGTAGAACCGGGTGGCCACGGCGTCGGCGGGCGTGCGCCAGGTGACCGGGTCGTACGGCTGGATGAACGGCAGCAGGTCGTGGCTGATCCTCAGGAACCGCGGGTCCGTGCGCGACTCCCGCATGCGCGGGCCGCCGTCGTCCTCGGCCAGATCCTGGAGGTGGAGGTAGAGGCCCTTGTACATGAACAGCTGCCGGCGCAGGGTCCCCATCCGCGCCGGCATGTCGCTCTGGTCGAACTCCGTGAAGATCCTGGTGACCTGGTCGCTCGACATGCTGTCCATCCGGGCCACGTTCAGCCTGCTGTGCTGCATCCGTCGTGTCTCTTCCGTGAGTGGGCGCGTGGTTCAGGGGTGGTAGAGGCGGATGAAGTCCGCCACGCCGTCGGCGATGAGCGCGTCGGCCTCGGTCTCGCCCATCGGCAGTGCGCCGAGGAAGGAACGCTGCACGACGCCGGAGGGGACGAGCAGGATGAAACGTTCCGCCGCCTGGTCCGCGTCGGCGATGTCGAGCAGGCCGCGGGCCGCGACGCTCCGGAGCCGGCGGGCCAGCTCTCGGCGGGCCTGGCGGGGACCGGCGGCCTGCCACTTCTCCACGGCCTCGACCGGCAGCCGGGTCATTTCCGCGCTGAGGTGCCGGACGATGGCGAAGTGCTCGCGGAAGGCCTCCAGCGGCGCGAGCCAGGCCCGGCCGAGTGCGATGAGGTCCTGCTCCAGGTCGGTGATCTCCGCCAGATGGCTCTCGGCGACGGCCGCGAGAGCGGCGGTGACCGAGGCGGAGCTGTCCAGCAGCACACTCATCAGGAGCTCTTGCTGGTCCGGGAAGTGCCGTTCCACGGTGTCGGTGGACACTCCCGCCTCCTGCGCCGTCGCCTCGGCGGTGCAGCGCGTCCAGCCTTCGCGGGCCAGCACCGTACGGGCGGCGCGGGCGATGTCGCGGCGTTCCCCGGCCGGTCCGGACGGGGCACGCCCGATCGTCGTCTGCGGCGTTGCCATGCGTGGTTCCTCCTTGTGACGTGCTCGTCCGACCGCCGGCCGGGCAGCGGGTGTCCGCCCCCCGCGTCACACAGCGGCCGGACCTCACAGCCGCTCGGGAACAGGCAGTACCCCTGAAGTCGTCTCCGGGGGCAGTGCACCGGATCTTGACTACAAGGTTCTTCGGACGCGAAGGGGCATTCAAGGGCGCCGGGTTCAGGACTCGGTCAGTTTCCACAAGGGCCGATCCGCTGGGTCGTGAGGTGGACAGGCGAATGTCAAGGGCGGGTCAGACGGCTCGATCCGGGCCCCACCGGATCCTGTGCGGATCCCCGCTCGCGGTCGTGCGGCGGACGGGCGGAAGCGGCCCGCGCCGCGCGTCGGCTGAAGCAGGAACGGACGTCGGTCTCGTTGTAGTACGTACGGCCCGCCCGGTTGCGCCTGCGCCACCGCTCCTCGCTCGCCAGCCGGTACACGGTGCCCACCGGGGCGTGCCACAGCCGGGCGATGTCGGCCGCGGACAGCCAGCGTTCGGTGGCGGCGACCCGGGCGCCCGCGCCGGGCGACCCCGCGGAGTCGGCGAAGTCGGCGGACCGCATGCGCTCGCTCAGCTCGCTCCACCGGTCGCTGGTCCAGTGGTGGCCCGGGTCGGCGTCGCAGACGATCGCCTGGTCGGCGGCCCGCGCCGCGGAGGCGACGGCGACGGCGAGCGTACCGGCGCAGCCCGCCTCCGGGCAGACGCCGATCCGGACGGTGCGGGCGGCGTCGGGGAAGGCCGCGCGGCGCCCGGCGCGGACCAGCCGGGCGATCTCCTCGCTGGCCTCGGAGGCCGCCGAGTGGGCCGCGAGCCAGTCCGCGTTGCGCAGCAGGAAGGAGGTGAGGGCGGCGGCGGTGCGCGGCGGCGAGACGAGGCCGCGCTGCTGGGCCACCAGACCGCTCCAGGACCCCAGGACGGAGACGATGCGCGCCCGGACGTCCGCCGCGGCCCCGTTGAAGGGAAGGCCGGGGAGTTCACTGCCGCTTCTGCGCTCGCGCAGGCTTCCGGGAGCCGAGCCGCCGAGCATCCGCCCGCACTCCTCGTAGAGGTGCGCCAGCTGCGCCAGGCTCGCGGCGAGGTGTTCACGGCACGCGCTGCACAGCCGGCTGCCCTCGGCCGTACGCCGCCGGGCCCGTCCGTGGGCGTGCCCGTCGCGGCAGCCCTCCCCGTGGCACAGCGCCGTCACTGTCATGTCGTTCCCTCTCGGCCCGTGGCCCTGCGTCAGCGGTGCGGGTGCGCGTTCAGCCCTTGCCGAAACGGAAGCCGACTCCGCGGATGGTGATGATCCAGCCTGCGCCGATCTTGTTGCGCAGCGTGCTCACGTGCGTGTCGACGGTCCGGCTGGACCAGGAGTCGCCCCAGACCTGCTTCATCAGCGTCTTGCGGGGGATGACGGTGTCGGGATGGGACGCGAGGAGGTAGAGCATGTCGAACTCCTTGCGGGTGGTCTCGACGGACTCCTCGTTGAGGCTCACCTGCCGCGTTCCCGCGTCGATCCGCAGCGGACCGCAGGTGATGCTGGCGGCGCTCGGCCGGGTCGGCCGGGCCCGGCGCATGACCGCTTCCATCCGCGCCATCAGCTCGCGGAACCCGTAGGGCTTGGCGAGGTAGTCGTCCGCGCCGGCCTGGAGGCCCAGGACGCGGTCCAGCTCACTGCCCCGCGAGGTGACGGCGATCACGGGGATCTCGTGCGCCGCGCGGATGCCCCGGCAGACCTCCAGCCCGTCCAAATCGGGAAGTTCGAGGTCCAGAAGCACCAGGTCGGCGTCGGCGTAACTGCGCAGTGCCTCGCTCCCGGTGGCGACGATGTCGACCTCGTGGCCGTGGCGGCGCAGACCGCGTGCCAGGGTCTCGGCCTCGTTGGCATTGCTCTCCACTATGAGAATCCGCCACAGAGCCGACTGGGCCGGACCGTTCTGCGGCGCTCGCAGGCCTTCCGACAGCGCGAACGCCCCGTTCACTCCCGTAGCGGCTGTGTGAGGTTCCAGCACAGCGTAGGAACGCTGGTTCATCTGCCCCCCTCCCTCAAGCTCGGTTGAGTCACCAGGACGATACAAACCGCTCCGCCGGTTTGTCAAACCCCTTCAAATTCAGGTAAGCGGCGCGACAAAACCGCTGATTCGGGCCACAAGAGGCCAGCGAACCCCGCCGTTCAAGCCGCAGACGGCTATTTTCCGATAGTTATTACCAACGGGTCGCGCGGTTTAATAGGCGAGAGATCTCATACAGGAGCTATGCGTGACAAAACAAGAACGCGCTGTCCGTACCCGTCAGGCGCTGATCGAGTCAGCGGCCACGGTGTTCGGACGGCGCGGGTACGCGGAGGCGACGCTGAGCATGATCAGCGTCGGAGCCGGAGTGAGCGCGGGCGCACTGCACTTCCACTTCGAGAACAAGGCGGCGCTCGCCGCGGCCGTCGAGGCCGCCGCGGCGCGGTCCTTGCGCGCGGCCGTCCGCAGGGTGTACACGCAGCGGACGTCGCCCCTGCAGGCGCTGGCCGACAGCTCGCAGGCCCTGGCGCGGGAACTCGTGCACGACGTGGTGTCGCGGACCGGCTTCCAGCTCGGCATGGAACCTGCCTACCCCTCGCAACACTCCCTGGTCGCGGAGTGGCACGCGTACGTGCACCGGCTGGTCACGGAGGCCAGGCAGGAGGGCGCCCTGCTGCCCGGCCTGTGCCGCCACACCGTCGCGGCGTCGGTGGTGGCGGCCACCCTCGGCTTCGAGGTACTCGGGCGCGAGGACCCGCAGTGGCTCTCGCCCCGCACCCTGGCCGGCTTCTGGCGGGTGGTCCTGCCCTGTCTGGCCGCCCCCGCCGCCCTGCACGGGATCAACTGAGGGGCGCGGGTACGCCGCCGCCCGCCGTGTCACGGGCGGCGCCCCCTCACACCGCCCGCAGGCTCCCGACCGAGTCCCGCGCGTACTGCCGCGCCGGCTCCAGCGTGGCCGCGCTCTCGCGGCCGAGCAGCTCGCGGACGTACCGGCGCGCCCGCGCGAGGTCGGCGCCGGGTCCCAGGACGCGCTCCACCGCGCTCTCGTCCAGCAGTACGTCGTGCCGCGCGACCACGGTGACGCCCGCCGCGTCCGGCTCCACCGACCACTCGCCGGTGTGCGCGGCCAGCAGCGGGTGCGGCCGCGACCGCTTGAAGACGATGCGCCCCGCCGCCGGGAAGGACACCCGCAGCGCCTCCGTGGAGTAGGCGGAGCCGTCGCCGCTCAGGCTTACCAGGCTGGTGCGCTGCACGCCGGGCCGGTCCTCGGTGACATCGGCGCGCACGACGTGGGCGACCCTGCCCGGCCACGAGCCCACGCGGTACAGGAACTCGTAGACGGGCTCGGCCGGTCCGTGGATCCGGACGGACTCCACGAAGGTCAGCTGGAGGGCGTCGAGCCGCCGCCAGGCCTCCGCGGCCGCGCGGAAGCGGCCGAGCTCCGCCCGGGCGCGGGCCTTCGCGGACGCGAGGGCGCGCTCCACGTCCGCGCTCCGGCTCCCGGCGGCGGTGAGGTCCTGCTCCAGCGTCAGCCGCGACCAGCCCGGGGCGAGTTCCTCGACGCTCCAGCTGCCGCCCGTCGTGGTGACGGGGCCCGTGGCACGCTCCGCGCGGAAGTCGACGCGCCGCCGCGCCGCGTCCAGGGTCCGCCGCCACAGCGACGGCAGCAAAGCGCCGTCCACGGCGGCCCACTGGGAGTACCGGTCCGTGACGCCGTCGAAGTCCAGCCGCTCCACGTGGACGCTGTCCGGCAGGAACAGCGGCCATCGGGTGGTGTCGGCCACCACCGCGTACAGGACGCCGGCCGGTGCGGCCGCGTCGACCGCGTGGGACATCCGGTGTACTCGCTCGACGGACATCAGACACCTCTCTCAGCGCTTGATGCGGAGTCTGTCGGAATCGGCCGGAACCGCCCCGTATCCGGGACTCGACCGCCGCTGGGGCTCAGACCGCCGGCGCCCGCGCGCCCAGCACGCTGTTGACCAGCGCCAGGAAGCGCCGCGGGGTGTCGGCCCGTTCGAGCAGTTCCCCGTCGAGGAAGATGTCGAACCGGCGCTCGATGGAGCCGGCGGCCAGCAGGACGGAGAGACAGTCGTAGCCGAGCTCCACCCAGTACAGGTCCTGGACTTCCCCGTCCAGCTCGACGCCCTCCTCCTCGCCGCCCCGGGCCCGCAGGATGCGGGTCAGGCCGGTGAGCTCCAGCCGGTCCATGGCTTGCCTCTCTGCTCGTCCGCGACCGGCCCCCGCCGCTCGCGCGCCACGGGCGCGGGGACGCGCACCGGGTCCGCACCAGCCTGGCCGCCCGTACTGGAGAGACGGTGGAACCGGCGCGCAGCCCCGGTCGAGCCCGCGGCGTGCGTCGCATCCGGGAGGGCCTACGCCGCGTAGAGGTCGAAGGTCGAGCCGCGGCGCGGACCGGCCGCCACGTCCAGCGCCGGGTCCGCCCTCAGCATCGCCTGGTGCAGGCGCTGGAGCCGCTGCGTGGGTTCCACGCCCAGTTCACCGATCAGCCGGGCCCTGAGCCGGCGGTAGACGTCCAGCGCGGCCGCCTGGCGGCCCGAGCGGTACAGGGCGACCATCGCCTGCGAGTGCAGCCCTTCGTGTTGCGGGTTCCTGGCCGCCAACTCGGTGAGCTCCGCGAGGAGTTCGGTGTGACGGCCCAGTCTCAGGTCCACGTCGATACGGCGCTCGGTGGTCACCAGCCGGCTCTCCGCCAGCCGCAGCACCTCGATCTCCAGGATCGGCCCGACGCGGACGTCCACCAGGGCCGGGCCCTGCCACAGGTCGAGCGCCTGGCGCAGCAGGTCGGCCGCGCGCTCGTCGTCACCGCCGTCGAAGGCGCTCTGGCCGCCGGCCACGAGGGTCTCGTACGTGTGGACGTCCACGGACCGCGGCGGGATCTGGAGGAGGTATCCGCCGTGCCGGGTGGCGAGCACGTCCTTGGCCGTGCCCGGGGCGCCCGGTCCCATCGCCGTCCCCAGCCTGCGGCGCAACTGGAGGATGTACGACTGCAGCGTGGTCTGCGCGCTGTCCGGCAGCTCGGTCCCCCAGATCTCCTCCATGAGGGTGGGCACGGGCATCACCCGTCCCGGGCAGAGCGCGAGAAGCGCCAGGATCTGACGCGGCTTGCCCGCGGTGGGCACGATCGACGTCCCGTTGACCTCGGCACCCAACGGACCCAGAACCTGAATCTCCACGCTCTCGCGTCTCCCCTCCGTCATGGTCGCGGTGTCCGTCACCGAATCGGCCGGCTCGGCAGGATCAGCCGACCCGGGCGAGCCTCTTGCGGGCCGTGCCGGGGGTTTCCACCGGGTTTTCGGGGCCGGTCATCAGGATCGACCGCTGCAGGGCGCGCAGCGCGGCCGACGGCTCGATGCCGAGCTCGCGCACGAGGGTGGCGCGCAGCCGCTGGTAGACGCTGAGGGCCTCGCCGCGGCGGCCGGAGCGGTGCAGGGCGAGCATGAACTGGCCGTGCAGGTTCTCGTGGGTGCGGTAGCGGCTTGCCAGCACGGTCAGTTCCGCGAGCAGCTCGCGGTGCCGGCCGAGCTTGAGGTCGGCCTCGATGCGCTGGTCGAGGGCGCACAGCCGGGTCTCCTCCAGCCGCCGGATCTCCATGTCCAGCTGGACACCGCCCTCGACGTCGGCGAAGGCGGGTCCCGACCACAGGCCGAGCGCCTCGCGCAGGAGCCGGGCGGCGTTCGGGTAGTCGCCCGCGTCCATCGCCCGGTAGCCCATCGCGGCCAGCCGGTCGAACTCGCGGACGTCACTGGTCCCGTCGGCGATGTTCAGCATGTACCCGCCGGGCAGCGTCTGGAGGACGTCCTTGGGGCTGCGCGTCCCGTCGGTGCCCTCCAGCGCGGTGGCGATGAGCGCGCGCAGCTGGAGTACGTACGTCTGGAGCGTGGTACGGGCGCTGCGCGGCGGCTGTTCGCCCCACAGTTCCTCGATGAGCGCGGCCACGGGGACCACCTGGTCCGCGTGGAGCGCGAGCAGCGCCAGCACCTGACGGGGCTTGGAGGCGGTCGGCGTGATGGAGATCCCGTTCTCCCGCACGGCCAGTGCGCCCAGTACATCGATGTCCACGCCGTACTCCCCTGCTTCGTCCATGGATGAGCCCTCGACTTTCGCTGGAACGAGGAAAAAACAGTCGAGCCGGTTTGTCAATACCAAACCGGCTGCGCCGTTTCTCGGGGAGCCGACTGCGCCCACCGACCCAAACTGTCCCCCGCCTGCATGTTTCTCGGGCAGAAGACCCCGGAAGGCAGGCTTCCGGGGCCGAAAAAGCCAAGGAAAATGCCTCTCGGAACTTTCCAAGGGGCCTTGGATACAAGGGAACAGACCGACCGGTCTTCTCGGTTGCACGCAGAGCCGGGCGGCATCAGCGCCCAGTACCGACCTCGGAGAGCCGGCCCTCCTGGCGGGCGACGCTGAACGCCCCCTCGACCCAGCACTGCCACTGCTCGCGCAGATCATGGCCGGGCACACCGCCGCGAGCGGCGCGGAAGCCCGCCCCGGGGCTCAGGACGAAGCCCGCGCCGACGACGGGGTCGTGGGCTCCTGCTTGACCATGCGACTCCGCACACCGACTTGACGGGTTGCCCGGGTGGTGACAACCGATCAGCTCGTGGTCGGCGCCGACGATGGGTGGAGGCAGAGCGGAGCACCGCTGGAGTGCCACTGGAGAACGACAGGCCGGTGACTCGCCGTCAACAAACCGGTCATGCGGTTCTAAAGCTCTCAATGACGGCGTCACACCGTAATCAAGCCAGGGACCTCGACGATCGACCGACCGGACCTCGGCGACGCGACCGCCGTGGCCAGGTTCTCGCCTCGGCGGCGGGCCGCTGCCCGCCGAGCCCGGACGCCGGGGTGTCCTGTTCGCGCTCCTTCCGTGCGTGAACCCTTGATCCGCCGCCTCGGAGCCAGCTAAAGGGCCACTCCTGACGCGCTCGAGAGGCCCGGGGTGGGCGCGCAACTCCTGAGGCGGACGGGACCGGCGAAGACCTGCGAGGATCCGCATGGGCGGAGCTGGAGCGGAACCGAGCCGTCCAGATCTCGCTGTTTCGAGCCTTGGACTTCCACTGGATAAAAAACCGGTTGGTATATATTTTTCTCTCAGCAGCCACACCAAAACTCGCCACCACTGTCCAGGGGGAACGATGAGTGCGAGCACATTCCACGTCAAACGCCCAGCGATCGACGAGGATCTGGCCTGGGGTGCAACCGGGGCGATACCGAGGCCTCGTGGGTACCGCTACGCGACGCTGACCTCCACGGTCCCGAAGGAATTAGTGCATCGTGCGTCCGTCGCCGAAGTGCTCCTCACCGACTGGCAGCGCGTGGACGACACCCGCTTCGCCCTGACCGCCCAATGGCCGCGCAGCCACAGCTTCTTCACCCCGATCGCGGGCGGTTTCCACGATCCGATGGTCTGCGTCGAAACGATCCGCCAGATCGGCAGTCTCCTGGCACACGCGGAGTTCGACGTCCCCTTCGGCTATCACTTCCTGTTCCAGGAATTCAACCTCACCGTCCACCCCGAGCACATCAGAACCCGCCAGACGCCGGCCTCGCTCGACATCGAGGTCACGTGCACGGACATCAGGCGAAGAGGTGACGTGCTGGCCGCGCTCCGCTACGAGGCGGTCGTCCGACGGGACGGGGAGCTGGTCGCGACGGGGGAGTTCGCCTACACCTGCGTCAGCCCGGCCGTGTACCGGCGGGTGCGTCCCGCGCGCGTGCTGGAGCCCGGCCACCGCCCTCTGCCGCTGACGGCTCCCGCCGCACCGCAGAGCGTGGGCCGGCTGTCCCCGACCGACGTCGTCCTCTCCCCCCTTGCCGGGCCCAACCGCTGGCAGCTGAGGGTGGACACCAACCACCCCATCCTCTTCGACCACCCGGTCGACCACGTGCCGGGCATGATGCTCATCGAGGCCGCGCGCCAGGGCGCCGCCGCCGCCCTGGGGCACTCCTCCTTCCTGCCGGTGAGCGTCGCCAGTGAGTTCAAGCGGTACGCCGAGCTGGACATACCCTGCGTCGTCGAGGCCCACCGCCTGCCCCGGACCGCACCCGGAGGGGAGGAAGCCGTGTACGTGACCGGCCACCAGAACGGCGAGCCGGTCTTCAGCACCACCTTGACCGCGGCCCCGCAGACCGGCTGACCGTGCCGGGGCGTCAGAGCGGCCCGAAGGCCGCGACGTGGTCCCGGGCCCACGCCCGGAACGGCCTCGCCGCCCTGCCGGCCACCTCCCGGACCGTGTTCTCCACCCGGGCCTTGGCGCCGTCGCGCTGCCGCTCCGCGCTGTGCAGCAGCGCCTCCACCACGGCCGCCGGGTGGCGCGCGCTCAACAGGACACGGGCCTGGCCCGACGTCAGTTCCTCGAAACACAGCGGACGGCCCAGCAGCTCGGAGAGCTGGGCCGTCTGCTCGACGGCAGTGATCGCCTCCGGCCCGGTCAACGTGTGGGCCCTGCCGGCGTGCCCGCCTTCGGTGAGTGCGCGCACGGCCACCTCGGCGACGTCACGCGGATCGACGCAGGCGTTCGCCGACGCTCCGTACAGAGCGCGCACGACGTGGTCCGAGCGCACCGCGGGTGCCCAGGACAGCGTGTTGGACATGAAGGAGCGCGGACGCAGCAGGGTCCAGTGCATCCCGGAGCCGCGCAGCAGGTCTTCGTTCTCCCGTTGCCAACGGGTGATCAGATCGTCGGCCCCGCCGTCCTCGACGGCGGCCGCGGAGAGCTTCACCACGTGCCGCACGCCCGCCGACCGCGCCGCTCGGACGAAGCGCTCGTCGTCGCCCCCGCCCACGCGGGTGGTCACCAGAAACGCGCTGTGCACGCCCCGCAGGACCCGGGCCAGCGCCTGTTGGTCGCCGTAATCCCCCTGGACGATTTCGGCCGCGGCGGACATACCGGTCACCCGTGCCGGGTCCCTGGCCATGACCCGGACCGCCAGATCCGGGGGAAGCCGGCGCACCACTTCACGCCCGACCGTCCCGGTGGCACCCGTCACAAGAATCACAGACTTCCCTCTGCCCTCTGCTTCGCACCGTCCCGGCGCCATGCTTGGCGTCGGCATTACCCGCTGTAAGATACGTACTGGACGGACGGTTTTGTACGAACCTTCCGGGGTCCGAGCTTCCAGGGAAGGAACCACCATGGCCGAGCAGGAACGAGCCATCCGCACGCGCCAGACCATCCTGTTCGCGGCAGCCAAGGTCTTCGAGGAGCACGGCTACCAAGCGGCCACCATCTCCCAGATCCTCGCCACGGCCGGGGTGACCAAGGGAGCCTTGTACTTCCACTTCCAGTCCAAGGAAGACCTGGCCTTCGGGGTTCTGAACGCACAGAACCAGAAGCTCGTCACCCCCGACCGTGCGTCCAAGGTCCAGGAGATCGCGGACATCGTCATGCTGCACACCCACCGCTTGCAGACCGACCCCATGGTCCGGGCGGGAGTACGGCTGACCATGGACCAGCTGGCGCAGGGCCTCGACCGCAGCGGACCGTTCCGGGACTGGGCCGTTGTCGTCCGGGACCGGCTGGAGAAGGCCCGGGCCCAGGGCGAGCTGCTGCCCCACGTCGTACCGGCCGAGACCGCCGACGTCATCGTGGGCTCCTACTCCGGCATCCAGTCCATGTCCCAGGCGCTCACCGATTACCAGGACCTCGTGATCAGGGTGACCGCACTGCTGCGTCACCTGCTGCCCAGCATCGTGCAGTCCTCGGTCCTCGCCTCTCTCGACATCGGCGAGAGGCGGGGCGCCGACGTCTACGCCGAGGCCGTGGAGGCGTCGCAGGAGAGGGAGACCGTGGACGCGGTCAAGTAGGCTGCCCGATCCCTGTCGGCGAAGTACACCGCCAGGGCATCGGCCAGGCCGGCGCCTCCCGGCCCCCAGGCGATGTAGCCGTCGGGACGCACGAGAAGCGCCTCGTACGGCATGCCGGGCGTCTGCGTCGCCAGGGCCGCGTTCAGGGTCCCCGACCACGGCCGGGCTTCCTCCAGGTAGCCGCCGGCCTTCTCACCGAAGAGCAGCAACAGCGGCCGGCCGTCCCGCAACAGCCGGATCACGTCGGTCTCGCCGTCGCGCGTGGTGAGCCGCGCGTTCGACAGGAAGCGTCCTTCCCACGGGGAAGGACGACTGGTGTACGTCGGGTACAGCGTGTCCTGGGCGCTGATCGCGTCCTTGAGGTGGTCGGCGGCCAGCAGCCCGCCGAAGACCCGACGCAGCGCGTCCACTTCACGGCCCGGCCGCATCAGGGCGAGCTGGGCCCGTGTGTTGTCGACGACCCGCTGGGCAGCCGGACGGCGCTCCAGGTCGTAGGTGTCGAGCAAGCCCTCTCCCGCCTCGCCCCGCACCGCGAGCGCCAACTTCCAGCTCAGGTTGAGGGCGTCCAGCACTCCGGTACTCAGCCCCTGGCCGCCTATCGGAAAGTGCACGTGAGCCGCGTCGCCCACGAGGAAGGTCCGCCCCGTACGGAAAGTCCGGGCGAGCTGGGTGAAGTCGCTGAACCGGCTGATCCAGCGCGGCTCTCCCATCGCGACGTCATGTCCGGCGATTCGGGACACCTCCCGGCGGAACTCCTCCAGTGACGGCGTCCGCTGCCGGTCCTCGTGCGCGCTCGCGCAGTTGAGCGTCCGGATGTGTGTGCCGCCGCCCGGCGTGTGCTTGGAGATGATCCAGCCGCGCGGCGTGCGCCGCCACCCCGGCTCCCACGCCGCCGCGTCCCCCAGCGTGACGTGACCCGTCAGGGCGGACACCGTGGCCTGGCCGACGTCGGAGCCGATGCCGACCTGTTCACGCACCGTGCTGCGCGCCCCGTCCGCACCGACGACGTACTCCACGAAGTAGGTCGTCGGGCCGTCCGGCCCCTCGACCCGCAGCCGCACCCCGTCCCGCTCCTCGCCGATCCCGGTCACCCGGTGCCCGCGCAGCACCCGCGCGCCCGCCGCCCGGGCCCGCGCCTCGAACAGCCTCTCCAGCTCCGCCTGGGGGTACTTGAGGATCGGCTCCGGCTCCGTCTCGGGCGCGGTGATGACCAGCCCGGGTATGCCTGCGAAGTGGAAGTCCCCGCAGGCCTCGCCCCGGGGCGGCCGCTCCGAGGGAGGCGGCAGGTGACCACGCCTGGCCAGGCACTGCACCGCTCTGGCGTGCAGGGTGGTGGCCTTGGGCCGCTCCGAGACGCGTGTGCGTGTCTCCAGGACCAGGGTGTCGACCCCGTACCCGGCCAGCTCGGCCGCGACCAGCATGCCGACGGGTCCGCCTCCGACCACTGCCACCTGTGCCCGCACCATGTCCCCTTCCGTCGTCTCCCCAAAAAATATACCGGCTGGCCCGTTCTTTTCAAGGTGACTACACTGCGGACATGATCATCCCGACGCCCCGCCTGGCACCCGTCACCCCGGAGAACTTCGACGCGGTGTGCGCCGTGCGGGTCCACCCCCACCAGGAGCATCTCGTCTCCCCCGTCGTGAAGTCGCTGGCGGAGGCGTACGTCCACGGGCCGGCCGCCTGGCCCCGGGCCGTGGTCGACGGCGACGAGGTGGTGGGCTTCGTCATGGCGTTCATGGACATCGTCTGGGCCCCGGAAAAGGACCCGGAGCACCGGCGCTCCGGCATCTGGCGCCTGAACATCGCGGCCGGCCACCAGGGCAAGGGCTACGGCCGCTTCGCCGTGGAGGCCGTCACCGAGGAGATCCGCCGCCGCGGCGCGTCCCAGGCGTACGTCACCTGGCACGACGGCGAGGACAGCCCGGCGCCCTTCTACCTGGGCCTGGGCTTCCAGCTCACGGGCGAGGTCAGCGGCACCCAGCCGGTCGGCGTCCTGAACCTCTCTTGAAGTGCTCTCCCGGCTGAAGCCGGGAGATTCCTGCTTACCTTGCGGCAGCGGGCTTTGACGCGCTGGGCACGCCTGACGACTGCCCTCCCGGCAGCCGGGATGAGCGCGAGGCCCATCCGGTACAGGTGCAAGACGTTGCGGGCCGCGTTGTGGTCGGCGTTGCCTGACCAGCCGCAGTCCGGGTTCTTGCACACGAACACAGCCTGGGACTCCCTGCTTCCGGGTGTGATGAAGCCGCACGCGGAGCATCGCCGGGAAGTGTTGGGGGCGGGGACCTTGTGCGGGGTGCCGCCGTACTGGGCGGTCTTGTACGTCAGCATGGTGACTGTCCGGCCCCACGCCTCCCCGCTGATGGAGCGGTTCAGCCCGGATTTCTGGGCGACGTTCCTTCCCGGCTCTTCGATGGTTCCCCTGGCCGACTTGACCATGTTCCTGATGGTGAGTGCTTCGACCACGACGGTGCCGTATGTGCGGGCGATGGTGGTGGTCGTCTGATGTTGCCAGTCCAGGGCTCTGCGCTTGGCTTTCCCGCGGAGTCCTGAGATCTGGTCGTAGGTGTGGTGCAGTCAGCGGCTGGTGCGCTCGCCGGGCTTGCGGTGCCGCTTACGCCGTGCGGCGCGCCGCTCCAGGTGCAGGAGCTTCGCCTGCTCCCTCTCCGTCAGCCACTCGTCGTGCTCGTACGTCCCACCGTCGGAGAGGGCGATGGGCACGGTGACGCCCACGTCGATGCCCACCTCCGGCCCCTGGTGTGGCTCGGGCTTGACCTCCAGGGTCTGGACGCGGAAGGCGATGTGCCAGCCGAGCGGGTCCTTGATCAGCCGCGCCCCTGTGATCCGGTTCTCCGCGTTGGCATGCTTGCCCACGGGCAGGTCCTTGGTCCACCGGAAGCGACCCGGCCCACTTTGGGAATGTTGGCCATGCCCCAGCAGCGGTGCACGCGGGTGATGTTCAGGTCGCGGCCCTGCGGGATGTCCACGGACATCACCGTGCGGAACCACCGTCGTCAAGCAGTACATCGAAAACCGGCAGCGTCCCGCCTGACCGCCACCCCAGAAGCGCAAAGCAATCCGGCGCTCCGCGCCTCCGGGCCAAGGATGGCCCTCACCCCCGCCCTGAAGGGCGGAGCACTGGGCTAGATCAGAGGTAGATCAGCAGGTCGCCGCCGTCCTCCTGCTTGAGCGCCGTGACCTCGGCGGCGAGGTCGCCGGTCAGGAAGCTGGCGTTCCACACGGGGGTGTCCAACGTGCTGGTGGCGACGTACTTGGGGAGGGAGTTCATCCGGTCGGTGCCGGGGTCGTCGGAGTCGTCGCGTGCGGTCCAGGCTTCGGACATGCCCTCGTGGGTGACCCGGCCCAGCAGCAGCGCGTCACTGGCCGCGAGCTGTTCGCCCGCGAAGGTGGCCGCCTCGTCGTTCCAGAAGGGCATCGACCAGCTCGGGTCCTCGAAGACGCCGTCGACCGAGATGAAGATGGAGGCGATGACCTTGCGCATGATGTTCCCGTGCGTCCCAGCCGAAACTCATCGGCGGCCGGCTCGACTCCTGGCCCGTCACCCTTCGAGGCCGACCTGCCCTAACCGGCGAACACCTGGGTGTTCTGGCAGGCGGTCAGCAGCCAGCGCCCGTCGTCCTGTCGGGTCATCACGTACAGCGGGACACCCTCGGTGTCCCCCGACTCGGCGCGGTAGAGCTGCCGCACCTTGACCGCCGCCACGTCGGGCCGCAGGAACTGCGTGTGCGTGACCTCGTAGGTGACCTCGCCGTCCCAGTTCGCGCCGGGCAGCACCGCGCGGGTGAACTCGGCGATGGCGTCGAAGCCGATGAGCACCTTGCCGTGGCCGGTGGTCCAGAGGGCGTCCGGGTGGAAGAGCGCGAGGAACCCCTCGGCGTCCTTGGCCCGCTGGGTGCGCTCGACGGTGGCGACGACCTCCGCGATGGCCTTGACGTCCGCGCTCTGACCTGTGCTGTTTTCGGTGTCCATGACCATCACCCTGTCACCTCAAGGAAACTTGAGGTCAAGATTTTATGATCACATTGTCATATGACGAGAACTCTCTACCTGTTCTGCTCCGCCGCTCCCCCCGTCTTCGAAGTGGCCCACGTGATCGAGGACGCCCAGGCGCGCGGCTGGGACGTCTGTCTGGGCCTGACCCCGACAGCGGCGCAGTGGGTGTCCGGGAGCCTCGACGGACTCGCCGCCCTGACCGGCAACCCGGTGCGCTGGCAGTACAAGATGCCCGGCGAGGCCGACGTATGGCCGCCCGCGGACGCCGTGCTCTTCGCCCCCGCCACCTTCAACTCGGTCAACGCCTGGGCCCTCGGCCTCACCGACCGGTTCGTCGTCGGGGTCGCCACCGAGGCCCTCGGCAAGGGCACCCCGGTCGTCGCCATGCCGTGCACGAACGCCGCGCTCGCCGCGCACCCCCAGTTCGAGCAGTCCCTCGCCGTCCTGCGCGGTGCGGGCGCCGAACTGCTCCACGGCGAGGGCGGCTTCGTCCCCGGCCCGGCCGGCCCCGACAACCCGCCGCACTTCCCGTGGCAGGTCGCGCTGGACGCCGTGGACCGGGCCGGGACGGCGCAGGCCTGACCAGGGGCCGGCTACTCCCCGGTGGTCCCGTCGATCGCCTCGCGCAACAGGTCGGCGTGCCCGTTGTGCCGGGCGTACTCCTCGATCATGTGGGCCAGGACGTAGCGCAGCGAGTAGCCCTGGTCGCCGTAGTGCCCTTGGCCGTAGTGCCCTTGTATGGCGAGGGACTCGGCGGCCGCCACGACGGCGCGCGAGCGCGCGCAGGCCTCCTCCCAGATCCTGAAGGACTCCGCCGGGTCCGCGTCCTCGACGTGGAACTCGGTCCACTCGCCCGCCTCGTTCTTCGGGAAGTAGGCGCGTACGTCCTCACCGCCCACGACGTTGCGGAACCAGCCCCGCTCGACCTCCGCCAGGTGCCGGACCAGCCCCAGCAGAGTCAGCCCGGACGGCGCGACGGCCTTGCGCCGCAGCTGTTCGGGGCTCAGGCCCGCGCACTTCATCATCAGGGTGTCGCGCTGCCACTGCAGGACGCTCGTGAGGGTCTCGCGTTCGTCGCCGACCAGGACGGGTGCGGTCCGCGGTTCGTCATTCATCGGATGATGATCTCAGAAGCACTCCGAAGAAGGCCCGGATGTCCCCCACCAGCAGCTCCGGCACCTCCATGGCGGGGAAGTGCCCGCCCCGGTCGTACGAGGTCCAGCGCACGACGGCGTCGGTGCGCGCGGCGATGTGACGTAGCGGTATGAAATTGTCCCGGGGGAAGTCGGCGAGGGCCGTCGGCGTGGCCGACACCTCGGGCGGCTCCCCGTAGTAGTCGGCGTGCGCCCGCTCGTAGTAGATCCGGGCGGCGCTGCCGGCGGTCCCGGTCAGCCAGTACAGCATCACGTTGGTCAGCATCTGATCCCGGTCGACCGCGCACCGGGGATCGCTCCACTCGGCGAACTTCTCCCCGATCCAGGCGAGCAGCCCGGCCGGTGAATCGTTCAGCCCGTAGGCGAGGGTCTGCGGCCGGGTCGCCTGGATGTCGGCGTAGCCCTGCCGCTCGCGCGCCCAGACGCGGTACCGCTCCCAGGAGGCGAGGGTGCGCGCGCGCTCGGCGGGACTCAGCCCAGCCAGCTCGGCCTCGTCCGGCTCAGCGGTGGCCCCCGCCCCGGGCAGCAGATTCAGATGCACCCCGACGACGTTGCCGGGCCTGATCCGCCCCAGCTCCCGCGATATGGCGGCCCCCCAGTCGCCGCCCTGGACCCCGTACGTCTCGTACCCGAGCCGCTCCATCAGCGCCCCGAAGGCCCGCGCCACCCGCTTGAACTCCCAACCCCGCTCCGTCGTCGGCCCGGACAGCCCGAAGCCGGGGATGCTGGGCAGCACGAGGTGGAAGGCGTCCGCGGGATCCGCACCGTGCGCCCGGGGATCCGTCAGCGGGCCGGCGACCCGCTGGAACTCCACGAACGACCCCGGCCAGCCATGGGTCATCAGCAGCGGCGTGGCATCCGGCTCCGGCGAGCGGATGTGCGCGAAGTGCACGCGCGCACCGTCGATGACGGTGGTGTACTGCAGCCAGGCATTCAGCCGCGCCTCGGCGGCGCGCCAGTCGTACTCCTCGCGCCAGTACCGCACGAGCTCACGCATGTCCCCGAGTGGCATCCCGTAGTCCCACCCGACCCCGTCCAACTCCCCGGGCCACCGCACCCGCCCGAGCCGCTCCCGTAGATCGTCCAACTCCCCGTCCGCCACATCGAGCCAAAACCTCGTCATCCCCCGCAGCTCACCCATCCCCCCACCCTGCCACCCCCCACCCAGCCCTGCTGACGCTTGAGGCGCAGAGCCCGGGACGGAGCCGATTCCAGCCCACTCACCGGCCGATCCAGCCCCGCCGGCGTTTGAGGCGCAGGGCCCGGGGCCGAGCCCCAGAAACCCGGCCGCAGCCCCGCACCGCCAGCGCAACGGCGCCGCAGGACTCGCCCCCTCAACCGCCGCAGGCCTAGGCGGCGTAGAGGTCGAACGTCGACCCCCTCTTCCCCCCCGCCGCCACATCCAGCGCCGGATCCACCGTCAGCATCGCCTGGTGCAGCCGCTGCAACGGCGGCGACGGCTCGACCCCGAGGTCCTCGACCAGCCGCCCGCGCAGCCGCCGGTACACGTCGAGCGCGGCCGCCTGCCGCCCCGACCGGTACAGCGCCACCATCATCTGGGAGTGCAGTCCCTCGTGCTGCCGATGCCGCGCCGTCAACTCGGTGAGCTCGGCGAGGAGTTCCGTGTGCCGCCCCAGCCGCAGGTCGACGTCGATCCGCCGCTCCACGGTGCCCAGCCGGCTCTCCTCCAGTCTCATGACCTCGATCCCGAGCACCGGCCCCACCCGTACGTCGACCAGAGTGGGCCCCTGCCACAGCGCGAGCGCCGCCCGCAGCAGCGCCGCCGAGCCCTCGTCGTCACCGGCGTCGAAGGCGCTCTGCCCCCGCGCGGCCAACGTCTCGTACTCATTGACGTCGATGCACTCCGGCGGCACCTGGAGCAGGTACCCGCCGTGCCGTGTCGTGAGGACCTCCTTGGCACCTCCGGGCCGGTTCGGCCCCATCGCCGTGCCCAGCCTGCGGCGCAGCTGGAGGATGTACGTCTGCAAGGTGGTCATCGCGCTCTGCGGCAGCTCGTACCCCCAGATCTCCTCCATGAGGGTGGGCACCGGCATCACCCGCCCCGGGTGCAGCGCGAGCAGCGCCAGGATCTGACGCGGCTTGCCCGCGGTCGGCACGATCGAGTTTCCGTTGACCTCGGCACTCAACGGACCCAGAACCTGAATCTTCACGGTCACCCCTCCTCCAGCTGTCGACGGCCCAGGCCCAGGCCATGTCACCGAATCGTCGAGCCCCTTCAGAGGCCCTCTTCGCGGTCCGGCCTACACCGCGCTCCCGCTCCCACTTCCGCTTCCACTTCCGCTCCCGAGGAACTCGTAACACCGCTCCCCGTCCAGCCCCCGGACGTCAGCCGCTCCCGTCCGGTACTCCGCCACCCGCGCCTCGCCCACCAGGCTCGGCAGCAGCAGCCCCCACAAGGCGGCCACCTTCCGCCGCAACTCCGGGTACGACAGCCCGGTCCCGGACAGCACCTCGATCCCGCAGACCGCCGCGGCCACCAACGCCTCGGCGCTCTCCCACCGGTCCCGGTCCCCGTCCCCGTCGTCACCGCCGGAGCCACTGCCCGCCGGCAGCTCACCCACATCCCGTGCCATCCGCAGCAACCCGCTCACCGCCGCCAGCCACGTCTGGTGAAAGTCCCGGACCGCCGGCTGCCGGCCCCCGCATTCCTTCGTGATCCGGAAGCTCGCCGGGACCGCCGGATCCTCGTGCAGCGTCCGCGCCAGCCAGTGCGTCGTGTCGATCAGGGCCTGCAACGGCGAGGCCCCGCTCTCCCGCAGGCCGCGCACCGCCTCGTGCAACATCCCGCATCCCCGCTGCTGTACGGCGTGCGCGAGTTCGTCCTTCGAGGCGAAGTGAAAGTACAGCGCCCCCTTCGTGACCCCGGCCGCAACCGCGATCTGGCCGAGCGTCGCGTTGGTGTATCCGTTGCGGTGGAACATCTCGGCCCCGGCGAAGACCAATCGCCTACGGGTCCGCTCCGACCTCTCCTGCACCCCTCCGTCTCCTTCCGCCCCCGCTCTGTCCAAGCTCCGGCCCTGCACCGGCGCGGGCTCAGGCCCTGACGAGCCGCTCAACCCTCACTCCCGAGGCCGGAACCGTTCCCACTGCCCCGGCGCCGACCCCGGCGCCGACGCCGGCCCCGGCCGCTGCCTTGCCCACGCCCTCCGGACCCGCCATCAGAATCGACCGCTGCAACCGGCGCAGCGCGCCCGACGGCTCCAGCCCCAGGTCGCGTACGAGCGTGGCGCGCAGCCGCTGGAACACGGCCAACGCCTCCCCGCGCCGCCCCGACCGGTGCAGGGCGAGCATGAACTGGCCGTGCAGGTTCTCGTGCGTCGGGTACCGGCTCGCCAGCACCGTCAGCTCGGCCAGCAGCTCGCGGTGCCGGCCCAGCTTCATGTCGGCATCGATGCGCTGGTCGAGGGCGCACAGCCGGGTCTCCTCCAGCCGCCGGATCTCCATGTCCAGTTGCACGCCGCCCTGCACATCGGCGAAGGCGGACCCCGACCACAGCCCCAGCGCCTGGCGCAGCAGCCGGGCGGCGCCCGGGTAGTCGCCCGCGTCCATCGCCCGGTAGCCCATCCCGGACAGGCGGTCGAACTCCCGCACATCGCTGGTCCCGCCGCCGCTGCTCAGCCGGTAGCCGCCGGGCAGGGTCACGAGTACGTCCTTCGCCGTCCGTTCGGCGTCGCTGCCCTCCAGGGCGGTCGCGATCAGCGTGCGCAGCTGGAGTACGTACGTCTGCAGCGTCGTACGGGCGCTGCGCGGCGGCAGCGCGCCCCACAGCTCCTCGATCAGGGCCGACACCGGCACGACCTGATCGGCATGGAGGGCCAGAAGGGCGAGGACCTGCCGAGGCTTGGGGGCGGTCGGCGTGATGGAGATCCCGTTCTCCCGCACGGTCAGTGGGCCCAGTACATCGATGTCCACGTAGTACTCCCCTGTCCTTGGATGAGTCGCAGGGTCAGTAAAAAACAGGCCCGACGGTTTGTCAATACCAAACCATTCACGCTGTTTCAGGCCCGAAGGGAACCATCCACCCACGCGACCTGTGCTTTTACCGAAATCACACTCGCTCGACACGTCACACACTCAACGAAACGCGCTCCAAGGAACAATCAAGCGAGTCGTCATCCCTATATTTACCAAACCATTCAGTCTGTTTTGCTGGCCCCCATCCGCGTCAGGATCAGCGATCCGATCCAGCTGGGCGTATGCGCCGCGGCCCAGTCGGGATCCGATGCGCCGAGCACCTCCAGCCCGACCGTCGAGGCCACCACCGCCCGCGCCGCGTCCTGCGAGGACACCCCCTCCGCGAGTAGCCCCGCCCGCTGCGCGCCGTCGATCAGTTCGCCGATCCACCGCTGCCACTGCCCGCGCAAGTCGACCCCGCTCGCGCGGGCCCTGTCCGCGGACAGGGCGAAACCGGCCCGCACGACGACGTCCTCGGCGAGCAGCGCCAACAGCGTGTACGTCGAGTCGGCCAGTACCCCCAACGGATCCCCGGCCCGGCCGCCGCCCTTCTCCCCAGCCGTGAGGATGATCCGCCGCACCGCGTCCGCCGCGCGGTCCTCGACGATCCGGGCGAGCGCGCTCTTGCCGTCGAAGTGGAAGTGCAGCGCACCGGTGGTCACCGCGGACCGCGCGGCGATCGCGGCGACCGACGCGGCGCCGTAGCCCTCCTCGGCGAACACCTCCGCCGCCGATCGCACCAGAGATTCCCGTGTACGTTCCGCACGTTCCTGCTTGGCCATGGGGGGCTCCACACACCGCATTCGCCGCATGTGCGGCTCCCTGGAAACAGGGCTACGAGATCCTGGCAGCCACCGTCCCCGACCTCGGCGGAGCCGGGCCGGACTCCGACCGGATACCGAGCTTCCGGCCCCGCACCGTGCGCCCCGACCACCGCTTGCGCAGCCGCGCGTCCCAGACCGTGGAGCCCCCTCTGCCCAGCTCACTCCCCCAGCCGGTCATCACCGACGAGCTGCGCGCCGCCGGCCACCAGGCCCAGTACGTCGTCGGTGACGTGTCGCCGTGCCGCGGACGTGGCCCTTGCCGTCGAGACGGCCATCACCACCCTCGGCCGACTGGACTCCGCCTTCAACAACGCGCGCACGGCGGCACCATCGTCAACAACAGCAGCACCGCGGGCCCCGTGGCCACCACAGCCCCTGCATCGCCTCGAAGCACGCGGTCCGGGGCCTGACCAAGGCCGCCGCCTCCGAGTACGCGGCCCAGGGCATCCGCGTCAACGCCATCGCCATCGCCATCGCCCCCGGAACGACGCCTCGATTCCGCCCTCCTTCCCCGTATCGCGGCCCCCGAGGAGATCGCCGCGGCCGCGGCCTGGCGGTGCAGCGACCGCGCCTCCTCGTCGTCGGCACCGCCCTCTCGGTCGACGGGCGGCTGGACCATCCGCTGACGGCCGTTGGCCGGCGCAGGCGTTAACGGCGTTAACCGTTGCTTCGAGTCTCAGCGGCTCTCAGTATTCCGGGCGTTTCCGCCCGGAAGGTTCGTGACGGGTCACCAGAGCGCGAGTTGCTCGCGCCTGGTGTCCTGTCGACGATCTCTCGCTTCCGTCCCCTGGTGGGGTGTTGCGCCAGCCGCCCGCGTGCCCGTCCCCTTGCGGGTTCGGGCGGTGCGGGTCTTCTGCTTGGCTCCACGAGGCTTCGGCACCGCTGTCAGGGCGGGGCCCGGGTCTCCGGCCACTCCGGTACCCGTTTTACGGTTGGCCGCCGCGAGGGCGGCCAGGTTGTGGCCTGCGTTCGCGTCCCGGTCCAGGACGAGTCCGCAAGCGTCGCACTCGAAGACACGCACGCCGAGGGGCAGCTTGGCTTTCACCACACCGCAGCGGGAGCAGGTCTTCGAGGAGGGCATCCAGCGGTCGGCGACGATCAGACGTCCACCGTGGCGCTGGGTCTTGTAGGTGAGTTGGCGCCGCAGTTCCCCGAACGCCGCGTCGGAGATACGGCGGGACAGACGCCGGTTGCGGACCATGCCTTTCACGTTGAGGTCCTCGACCACGACGGTGCCGTACTCGGCGGGGATGCGCGCGGTGGCCTGGTGGAGATGGTTCTCCCGCAGGTTCGCCACCCTGTGATGCACCCGGTTACGGACCGCGTTGGCCTTCTCCCATCGACGGGACGGGGCTTGTCCGGTGCGCCGGTTGGGGCCGCGTCGGCGGGAGACGGTCCGGGAGGCGTTCCGGAGCTGCGTGAGTGCCTGGTCGTAGTGCTTGGGGTTCGCGACCTCGCGGACCTCGCCGGCCGAGTCCGCCATGACGAGGAGAGTCTTCACGCCGAAGTCGATCCCGACCGCCGTGCCAGGCCGGTTGGCAGGGCCGATGGTGTGGCGTTCCTCGGTCTGTAGGACCGCGAACCAGCGGCCCCGCTCGAGCCGCACCGTCACCGACAGAATCCGCGTCTCGCCTTCGGCGATCGCGTCCACGAGGGGCTGGACGTCCTCGTGGAGGCGGATCCGGCCGAGGCGGGGCAGGACGATATGCCGCCGGTCATCGAGGCGGATGGTGCCGGTGGTGAACTTGCACGCCGGGCGAGCCTTCCGCTTCGACTTGAAACGGGGCCTGCCCATCCGGGCGCCCTTGCGCTCGCCGCGCCGGGACTTGGCGTAGTTGTCGAACGCGGCGGCAGCGTTCGCGAGGCCGGTGTTGTAGGCCTCCTTCGAGTTCTCCGCCCACCACTCCTGCAGTAATGGGTCGGTGTGTTTGGCCTTGTTGAACGCCTTCCGCAACGACGGCAGCGACCACGACCGCCACGGAACGCGTTCTGCCTCGGGGACGCCGTAGGTCTCCTCCGCTGCGCGCTGCGACCAACTCGCCAGCACATGCCGCACCGCCCAGTTGTAAGCGACCCGCGCCGCCCCGCAATGCGAGGCCAGAGCCCGCAGGGCGGACGCGCCCGGGTCGAGGGCGAGTCTGTGGCCCACGACGTGAAAGCCGGGCCGTGCCTCGAACCCCCGGCGCTTCTTCTTCCCGCTCCCGGCAGGCTCCGTCCCGCTCACCCGGTCGTCTCCGCCGCCGGAGCGGTGGCCTCGGCGATAGCGCGTGCGGCCCGGTTCTTCGCCGCTCGCTGCCCATACAGTCGGGCACACATCGAGGTGAGAACTTCGGTGATGTCCCGGACCAGGTCGCTGGTCGTCTCCTGCGGATCGAGCACCACCAAGCGCCGGCCGGAAGCCGACAAGGCCGATTCCAGATGCTCGACACCGAAACGGGCCAGCCGGTCGCGATGCTCCACGACGATGACAGCAACGGCCGGGTCCGACAGGACACGGTGCAGCTTCCGCCGCTTCCCGTTCAGTGCCGACCCGACCTCGGTCACCACCTCGGCAACGGCGAGCCCCAGCCCGTTGGCCCCCTGGACGACACGGGAGACCTGCCGGTCAAGATCCGCCTTCTGGTCGCCGGACGAAACACGGCAGTACGCCACCGTCCGCCCAGCGATCTCGGGAGTGGACTCTTCGACCAGCCACATACCGGACGGCGTCTGCACGACAGGGACCGGCATACGGCCCTCCTTCGCCCAGGCCCACGCGGTCTGGTAGTGCACGCCGTTGCGCACCGCCCACTCGGAAAGCTTCACGCCATCAAGATAAAGACTGATGAAGGCAGACAACTACTGATGAAAAATCCGACTGTTGTTCGCCCCTCGGGCCCACTCCAGGGCGCCGGGCGTTAACGCCGTTAACGCTGCCCACTTCGCTCCCGAGCACCGCCCGGCGAAGCCAAGACCCTTAACGGCGTTAACGCCGTTAACGCCCCGCCGGACCAGACGGGCAACCCACAACCCCAACAACCGCGCACCGCGGCCCACCACGACCACGACCCGCCCGCGCACCCGCAGCAACCCGAGGTCCAGTCCCCTCCCCAGCTACCGCTGACAGGTGCCCCACCCCCGGGCGGACGGCGCTCCTCGGCTGGCACTTCCCGGGACGCTTCCCCGGCCCCGCCCCGGAACAGGGTGCCGCCTACTTCAGAAGGTCGCCCGCCGCCCCGCGCCGCTCCACCAGCAGCCCGATCCCGTCGAGGATCCGCTCCAGCCCGAACTCCAGGGCCTGGTCCTGCCCCCCGTGCTCGGCGACCGAGGCGAGCGCGGCCCCGAGCGCCGGGTAGTCCGCCCCACGCATCCGCATCACCTCGCCCAGCACGGCCCCGAGTTCCGTGTCCGGCCCGCCCCTGTCGGCGCCGCCACCGCCCGCACCCGCCGCCCGCTCCTGCTCCGCGATCCCCCGTACGTGCCCCGACACCAGCACCACCGCGTCCATCGCCTCGGCGCCGCTCAGCGCACACCCCTCCAGCGCCGCGAGGGACCGCTCCAGCCACCCGACCTCCCGCGGCCCCACCGCCCGCGGCCCCACCGTCGCCTCCAGCAGCCACGGATGCGCCCGGAACCCGGCGAGCAACTCCCGCGCCCACGCCCCGAGCCGCTCCCGCCAGCCGCCACCGGCCGCCGCCAGGGCGGAGTCCAGCGCCGCCGCCGGATCGGGCATGGCCTCCTCCACCATCAGCGCGACCAGCTCCGCCTTTCCCGGGACGTACCGGTAGAGGGCCATCTTGGTGACCGCCAGTTCCCCGGCCACCCGCTGCATGGAGACGCCGCCCAGTCCCTCCGCGTCGGCAATCCCTACACCCGCCGCCGCGATGCCCCGCAGCGTCAGGCCGCGCTTGGGCCCCCGCGCGGGCGTGGCCGGCGGACCCCACAGCAACCGCACCGCCGCGCCCCACTGCTCATCCGTCATCAGATCCCCTTGCGCTCGCATCAAAACTGCGTCTACCGTACACAAAATCGAATCCGTATCCACCGGACACAGTTAAAGGAGGGCCACCGTGCCCACCCGCCGCGCCACCACCGTCCTCATCTCCGGCGCGAGCATCGCCGGCCCGGCCCTCGCCTACTGGCTCGGCCGCCACGGCTTCCGCCCCACCGTCGTCGAGATCGCCCCCGCCCTGCGCACGGGCGGCCAGGCCGTCGACTTCCGCGGCGAAACCCACCTGGGCGTCCTCGACCGCATGGGGATCCTCGACGAACTCCGCCGCATCCAGACCGGCGGCACCCCCATGACGTTCGTCGACAGCGACGAGAAGGAGCTCCTCCACCTCCCCGCCGAATTCGCGGGCGGCGACATCGAGGTCCTGCGCGGAGACCTCTCCCGCGTCCTCCACGACGCCTCCCTGCCCACCGAGTACGTCTTCGGGGACTCGATCACCTCCCTCACCGAGACCGGGACCGGCGTGGACGTCACCTTCCGCCACGCCCCTCTCCGCACCTTCGACATCGTCATCGGCGCCGACGGCCTCCACTCCCACGTCCGCCGCCTCGCCTTCGGCCCGGAGGAGCGCTACGTCACCCACCTCGGCTACTACGCCGCCGGCTGGAGCCTGCCGAACGACATGGACCTGCGCCCCGGCTCCACCGGCCACAACTCCCTCGGCCGCCTCGCCGGCGTCGGCCCCTCGCCCGCCGACCCCACCCGGGCGGGCGCCTTCTTCGTCTTCGCCTCGCCGCAGCTCACCTACGACCGCCACGACCCCGCCGCCCAGAAGGCGCTCGTCTCCCAGGCCTTCGCCGGTCTCCCGTGGAAGGTGGACCACCTCCTGGGGTCCCTGGCCACCGCCGAGGACCTCTACTTCGACTCGATCAGCCGCGCCGACGTCGACACCTGGTCCACCGGCCGGATCGCCCTCGTCGGCGACGCCGCCTGCGGCGCGACGATCGGTGGCATGGGCACCGGTACCGGCATCGTGGCCGCGTACGTCCTGGCCGGCGAACTGGCCCGTTCCCCCGAGAACCCCCAGGCCGCCTTCACCCGCTACGAGTCCCTCGTACGCCCCTACGCGCAGGCCTGCCAGAAGGGCGGTGACCGTACCGGCCCCTTCCTGGCCCCCGCCACCGCCCTCGGCCTGTGGCTGCGCAACACGCTGCTGAGCCGCCCGCGCTGCCTGGCCTGGATGCTGAAGGAGGGACAGAAGGCGACGTCCCTCGCCCTCCCGGAATACGCCTGAAAGGCCCTCGCGGCAGTCGGCAAGGCCGTCATCGCCACCGGCATCAGCGAGCACACCCTCGCCCCCATCCGCGCCGGAAGACCGCCCCGGCGCCCTCCGGCCGGATCAGCCCAACCCCTCAAAAAGTACTGGTCGACTGGTTTTTTTTGACTCCATCCCACTACATTGACCCGGCATTTACTGGACGGAACCGGCGTCAGGAGACACCCACGTGGCCAGAGCCAGGCAGGAACGGGCCGAGATCACCCGACAGGCGATCCTCGACGGCGCGGCCGTCGCCTTCGACCGTTCCGGCTTCGGCGGCACCAGCCTCAGCGACGTGGTCAGGCACGCCGGAGTCACCAAGGGCGCCCTGTACTTCCACTTCCCGTCCAAGGAAGCCCTCGCCCGCGCCCTGATGGACGAGCAGTTCCAGGTCTCCGCAGGCGTCCCCGCCGTCGAGGAGCCCGGCCTCCAGACGGTCATCGACCTGACCCACCAGATGGCGTTCGGGCTGTGCACCGACGTCCGCGTCCGCGCCGCCGTCCGCCTCGTCATCGAGTTCGGCTCCTTCACGAACCCGGACCCGTCCCCGTACAACACCTGGATCGACACCTGCCACGGCTGCCTGACGCCGGCCCAGGAACGCGGGGACGTCATGGCGACGCTCGACGTGTACGACCTGTCCACGCTCGTCGTCGGCTCGTTCACCGGCATCCAGGTCACCTCGCACGTCCGTACCGGCCGCGAGGACCTGCACACCCGGGTCGTCGACCTCTGGACGCACCTCCTCCCGGGGATCGTGCCCGCCGAGCGCATCCCGCGCTTCGATCCGGCGGGCTCGCCCGAGTGCCGGACCCAGCTCGGCCTGCCCCACCCGCGCAGCCCCCGGGCGGCCACGACCGCCTGACGCCGCATCCAAGGGCGGCCTCGCACATCCCCGTGGCGAACCACGGCGGATGCTCGCTACGACGTGCGCGAGGCCGCCCTGCCGCGTTCCGCGCCGTTCCGCGCCGTCCCGCGCCGCACCGACCCCCGATCCAGCCATTTCGTTAGCAAAACCGAGGTGTTGCGCCCACACGCACCACAGAACGTTAGTAAAGTCCCTCCCATGACTACACCTTCGTCCCAGAGCGACCGAGAGAAGGTCGTCTCCAAGCTCCCCCCGTGGCTCCGCCAGGAGTTGAAGATCCGCACCGCCCAGCTGCGGACCGACATCCAGGACGCCGTCCACCAGGGCATCGCCCACTGGAGCGCGCTCGCCTCCGCCCCCTCCCCCGTCGACACCTCCGGCGCCGAATCGTTCTCGACCTGGCTGCCCGCCGGCCAGTGGGAGTCCTTCCGCGCCACCTCCAAGGACCGCGGCGTCTCCCTCACCCAGGGTCTCGCCCAGGCGGTGCGCCTCTGGCTGGAGATGAACCCGGCGCCCACCGTCAAGCGGCCCGCGGTCGTACGCCGCATCGTCGTGTGCAACCAGAAGGGCGGAGTCGGCAAGACCGCCATCACCGCCGGCACCGCCGAGGCCCTCGCCGAGGACCCCTCGGCCCTCCACCCGGTCCGCATCGCCCGCCAGCTGGCCCGCCTCTCGGCAGCCGACGACCCGGACCGGAGGGAGCGGGCGGAGCGGGCGGACCGGGCGGCAGCAGTGGTGCTCGCCACCACACCGCTCGACCTCGAAGACCTCCCGGGCCTCGGCATGCGCGTCCTGCTCGTCGACTTCGACCCGCAGGGCCATCTCACCAAGCAGCTCGGCCGCCAGCCGCTCCCCATCGGCGGCGACAGCCTCACCTGCCACATGGCCGGCGAGGCCAAGGGCCCGCTCAGCGACCTCATCGTGCCCATCCCGGACGAGCGGTTCGGCGACCGGCTGCACATCCTGCCCGCCTGCACGGACGCCTTCCTCCTCGACGTCCGCCTCTCCACCGTCCGCGCCCGCGAGGCCGCCCTCGAACGCGCCCTCGCCCCCGTCGAGTCCGACTACGACGTCATCCTCGTCGACTGCCCGCCCAGCCTCGGCCTCAGCATGGACGCGGCCATCTACTACGGCCGCCGCCGCGACGCCGAACAGCCCGGCGCCTCCGGCGCGCTGATCGTCGTACAGGCCGAGGACTCCTCCGCGGACGCCTACGACCTGCTCACGTCCCAGATCAACGATCTGCGCGACGACCTCAGCCTCGACATCGACTACCTCGGCCTCGTCGTGAACCTCTACGACGGCCGCCGCGGCTACATCGCCACCTCCTCCCTCCAAGCCTGGATGGACATAAAGGATCCGCGCGTCGTGGCCATCGTTCCCGACCTCAAGGAACAGCGCGAAGCCGTCCGCGTGAAGCAGCCGCTGTTCGTCTACGCGCCCAAGGGCGACCAGGCCGTCGCCCTGCGCGCCCTCGCAAGGGAGATCTCATGAGCAAGGCCGACAAACTCGGAGTCTCGGCTTCCTTCGCCCGGGCCCAGCCCGTCGGCGTCAGCTCCCGCCGCACGGCCATCGCCGAAGCGACCGGCGCCCCGACCTCCGGGGTGGTCCCCCCGTCCGAGGTGCCCATCGACGCCCTCGCCCACAACCCGTTCAACCTCCGCGAGGACCTCACGGACCTCGACGAGCTGGCCCAGTCCCTCGCCGTCCGAGGCCAGCTCCAGCCCCTGGCGGTCGCCACCCGCATGGCGTTCATGGAGGCACACCCCGGTCGGACCGACGGCCTGGGCCGCGCCCCGTACGTGGTCATCGACGGCAACCGCCGCCTCGCGGCCGCCCGGCTGGCCGGCCTGAAGACCCTGCACATCCACGTCAACGACACCCTCTCCGCGTCGGCGGCGGACATCCTCGAATCGGCGCTGATCGCCAACGTCCACCGGGTCGACGTGGCCCCCATGGACCAGGCACGGGCCATCCAGCAACTCGTCGACGTCCACGGCTCGCAGGCCCAGGTAGCCAAGCGGCTCGGCAAGACGGCGGCCTGGGTCTCCCAGCGCCTGACCCTGCTGAACCTCACGCCCACCCTCCAGGAGAAGGTCGAAACGGGCGAGCTCAAGGTCGAGCCCGCCCGCCGCATCGGCCGCCTCCCCCAGGAGGACCAGGCCGCGGCCGCCGACGAGACGATCAACACGGTCAACCCCCCACGCCAGCGCTCCCGCCCGGCCGCGCCGCCCACCCAGAGCGTTAACGCCGTTAACGCCGTTAACGCTCCCTCCCCCGCACCCCGCATCACGATCTCCACGCACTCCCCGGAGACCATCGCGGACGCCCTCACCGCCCACCTCACCCCGGACGACCTGAAGGCCGTCACGGAACTCCTCATGAACCGCATCTGAGGCTGCCCCCACGCCGGGGGCGCTGACAGCGTTAACGCCGTTAACGCCCCCACGTGTGTTTCATGTGCGTTCAAGAGTGCGCTTCACATAGGCTGCACCAGGAGGCTCCCATGAACGAGATGAACGAACAGACCACGCTCTTCGCAGCGGTCGACGCCCTGCTCGAGGAAACAGCCGCGCAGGACAGGCTCCCCACCCCCGACGAGCGCAAGCGCCTGCGCGAAGCCGCCGGCCTGAGCCAGGACCAGGTCGCCAAGGCCCTGTCCGTCCGCCGCGAAACGGTCACCTCCTGGGAAACGGGCCGCACGGCCCCCCGCCCCCCGAAGCGCGCCGCCTACGCCCGCCTCCTCGAAGGCCTCGCCTCCCTCCACCCCCTCAACGGCGTTGACCCCGTCAACGCTCCCTCCCCCACCCCCTCCGAAGAAGCAGCGCCCGAGACCTCACCGCACCCAGGACCCGAGACGGCGCCCCAGCCCCCCACCCCCACCCCCTCCCCCCTCAACGCCGTTTCCGCCCCCGCGCCGCTCCCCCACCACCCGGCCCGGCCGCGGACCTCGCTCCGCAAGCCCACTCCCCTGGAAGGCAACGGCCCCCTCGCCGTCCTCGACGGCACCGGCCAGGCCCACGCCGCCGGCGGCCTCGTCCTCACCCACCCCACCGCCGACCTCCCCTCCCTCGTCACCTGGGCCCTCGGCCCCGACGCCGACCTCCGCTCCCCCCGCCTCCACCGCAACGGCAAGGACGGCGACCCCCTCCTCGTCCTCACGCCTGCCGCCACGCAGGCCCTCGGTCTCCCCCTCACCCTCGAAGACCGCCGCGCCCTGCGCCTCCCGGACAACCACCCCACCGTGAAGCAGCTCACCCGCGCCAAGTGGCAACTCACCCGCCGCGGCTTCGGCCCCTGGGCCCGCATCTACCGCCCGGCCACCCCCACCACCGGCCGGCAGTGCGTCCAGCTCGCGATCCTCCCCTGGGGCGCCCTCGACCCCCGCGCCTGGGGCGAGGAGACAGCCGACCTCCCCGCCCCCGAACTCGCCGAGCTGCTCACCACCTACGCGGCCCGCGTCCTGACCCCCCGCGGCTCCACCGCCGTCACGGGCCTGGAACTGATGACGGCCCTGCGCCCCCCCACCCGCGCCGCCCGCAACCCCGAAACCAACACCTGGGAGTCCGCCCCGGTCGCCGGCTCCCTCACCCGCCCCGTCGATCCGGCCCCCCCGGAGGCCCCAGACGAACACCCGGTGGTCGCCGCGCTCTACCCCCGCTCCCACCAGCGCACCCCGGACCAGGTCCTCGACGAAGAGGCCTACGACTGGATCCGCGACCCCGAGCTCCTCACCGACGCCGAGTGCACCCGTACCCACGCCGTCGGCATCGACGTGAACATGGCGTTCGCCGCGGCCTCCAACCGTCTGACCGTCGGCCTGGGCCCCGCGACCCACACCACCGCTCCCCGCTTCGACCCCAAGCTCCCCGGCTGCTGGCTGGCGGACCTCTCCGCCATCGAGCTGGACCCCCGCCTCCCCAGCCCCTTCACCCCCCACGGCAAGCCCCCCACCGGACCGGCCTGGTACGCGACCCCGACGCTGGCCTACGCCCAGGAGCTCGGCCACGACGTCCGCCCCACCGAGGCCTGGATCCGCCCGGACAACGGTTCCTACCTCGACGCCTGGTACACCCGCCTCCGCGACGCCTACATGGCCACGATGGCGGACCTCGGCGTCACCCCGGCCCTCACGGAAGGCGAGTACCTCCAGGCCATGGCGGCATACAAGGAGCACGAGCGGCAGGACACCGCGACAGCGGTCCTCTCCGCCATCAAGTCGACCGTCAAGGGCGGCATCGGCAAGCTCCGCGAACGTCCCCAGGGCGCCGGCTACCGCCCCGGCGAAGCCTGGCCCGCCCTGGAGCGCCCCACCTGGCGCCCCGACATCCGCGCCGCCGTCATCTCCACGGCCCGCGTCAACATGCACCGCAAAATGCAGAAGCTCGCGACGGCATCGGGCCTGCACCCCGTAGCCGTCCTCTCCGACTGCGCCGTCTACCTCTCAGACGGCCCGAGCCCGCTCGACTTCCTCCCCCGCACCGCCGACGGCAAGCCCCTCCCCGGCGGCTTCCGCCTCGGCGTCAGCCCTGGCATGGTCAAGCACGAGGGCACCCAACCCCTCCTCTGGGCCGTGCGGATGCTCGACGAACGCCTGAACCCCGCCCGCCACATCAAGGGCCACGACGCCGCAGCAGACGGAGAGTAATCCCCGATGTCCGACATCTCCGACAGCCTGACCAAGGCCGACGAACAGCACTTCACCCGCCCCATTCCCAAGTCGGCGGGCGCCCAGACGCGCTTCCTGGTGAAGCAGCTCAAATCGACCAGAGCGGTAGCAGCAGCCCTCGGCATCTCCCAGCGCACGGTCGAGCGCTACGTCAAGAACCAGATCAAGCAGCCCAAGCCCGAGCTCGCCGCCCGCCTCGAAACCGAGGTACGCCGCCGCTGGCAACCCCTGGTCCGCAAGCGTGCCCGGGACCAGGCCGCGACCACCACCGGCCTGGTCATCGAGACCCGCGCCCGCTTCGGCTTCACCGCGGCCCCCGGCACCACCGACGACGGCCGCATGCGCCGCATCACCCAGCACCTGCCCCCGCTCTACGCGAGCCGTCTCTTCACGGCCCAGGACACCGGCGCCACCGAGGCCCAACTCCGGCACATCGCGGCCGAGGCGCTCCAGGAGATCTACTTCAAGGACAACGGCGCCCGCGCCACGTCCCTCCTCGTCGAGTTCACCGACATCGACTACGTCGACTTCGCGTTCTAGGCACGCGCCGGCGCGAGCTGACCTCCGCCCCGGACCGCAGGGGCTGAAGGGACTGAAGGGACTGAAATCCGCCATCACCTTCAGACGCTTTCCAGCCACGAGACAGCCGGGGCAAGCCAGCGGGGCCCCTGAACGCAACCACAGGGACCGGAGTGACCAAAGGGACTGAAGTGACCGAATCAGGCAACTGTGGGCGTGGTGGACAGCCCTCGCTGTGAGCGCTCGGTCTTCCTGCCGACCTGCCTGGGCCCGATCGTGCGCGGGTCCACGGCCTCACCCGGCGCGCCCTCCCGGTAGAGGCCCCCAGGCTCGGCGTCCCGGTCGTGCGGCAACAGGTAGAAGACGCGCCGCTTCTGCAGGCCGCTGTCGGGGTCCGCTTCCGCGGTGTCACCGAGCTCGGTGAAGCCGATCATGCGCCCGTCACGGTGGTAGCGCGGCTTCCCCCGGCGGCGGGGCGTCTTGTCCAGGGCCTGTCGCACGTAATCGAGTCCTTCGGGGTCCTCCAGCCACACCACTTTGTCCTCGTGGGTGAGATCGCTTGCTGTCAGTAGCGAGCTCATGGCCTGGGTCCTTCCTCGTTCACGTCGGCCCTTCCGGGCCCCTGGTTCCTCCACGCCGCGAGCGGCGCCGATACCGGTATACGGCAGGGCCCTGCAGGCCACCGCCGACTGGTGGGTCTGTTCATCGTCCTTGTCCATCGTAGGCGTGCCCACCTCGGGGCGGGGGCACACGTCGCCCAGTCACGTCGCGCTGGCCCTGTTCACGTCACGCAGCGTCTGCTCTTCGTCGGCCAGGAGGGCCAGGCCGGGGTAGAACTTCTGCCCGTTCGAACGGAGCATCTCACTGGGTGAGGCAACGCCGACCTCGGCGCGGATACGTGTGGCGAACGCGCGAGTGGTGGCGGGGCGCAGGCCCTCGCCGTCGAGACACCACGCACTGTAAGCCCGGTAGAGGGCTCCCTGTTCCACCTTGAGATCCCGGGGATCGGGCAGGTCCATCCCGGTGGTGCAGCATTCGGCGAGAAACCGCCCGATGTGGTCCTCGGTGGTGGCGTAGGCCTGGGTGGCCGTACGGACGACGCTGGGCCCGGTCAGGGCCGGCTTGGTCGCGAGATAGGCCTTGGCTCCCTGGATCATCCAGTGCAGGATGCCCGGGCCCTCCTCCTGTACGAGTGCCTCCGCCAGGTTGTCGATCTTGCGGTGGTCGGGGACGACCTTCTCGAAGGGGATCAGCCGGATCCGGCGCCAGAAGGCGTGGCCGCCCGTGCCGACTTCCGGGCGGTGGTTGCCCAGCAGCCACAGCTTGTGGGTCGGTTCGAAGCTGAAGAAGTCCTGCCGCATGCGGCGGGCCTTGAGGCGGTCGCCGCCGGTGAGGAGCTTGACGCGGGCCTCGTCGAATTTGTCGTGCGGCTTGAGCTCGCTGCAGACGAACAGGCGCCGCCCGTGGAGTTCCGTCAGCTCGGTGGAGTGCTCGTTGAACTTCCCGCGTTCCATGAGGAAGCCGGGCGGGGCCACGTCCGCATAGTCGCCGAGGATCTTGATGACGACGTCGAGGAGGGCCGATTTTCCGTTGGCGCCGACGCCGTAGAGGAAGGGCAGGACCTGGCCGCCGACGTCACCGGTGATGGAGTAGCCGAGCAGGAGATGAAGAAAGTTGATCATCTCCTTGCCCTTGTCGTCGTCGCCGAAGGTCTGCTGGAGAAAGCCGTGGAACCGGGGGGTGGGCATGGCCTCGGGAGCCAGGTGGGTGGCGCGCGAGTGCAGGTCGCGGGTGGGGTCGGGCTTGTGCAGATCGCCGGTGCGCAGGTCCACGACCCCGGCCGGGGTGCACAGCGCGTACTTGTCGCCGTCCAGGGTGTCCGGATCCAAGGCGAGTTCGGGCGATGCCTTGGCCTGGGTGAGCATGGCTTTGACGCCTGAGGTGGACATGGCGCGCTTGCGGTGCTGGGCCAGTTCCCGGTCGGTGAAGTCGCCGCGCGGGTCGTTGGTGGGCATTTCCTCCGCCATGTCGCCGGCGGCCCAGATCGCGGCCTTCTCCCCGCCGGTGCGCTTCCACCTGTACTCGTCCCAGACGTACCAGCCGAGTCCCTCCACGTGCCGGAAACGGTCGTGGTGGAGGTGGGCGAACAGCTTGGCGTTGCCGCGGTCGGTGAGGTTGCGCAACAGGCCGGCCGAGATGAAGTCGTTGGCGGGGGCGGCAGCCGCCGCACTTCCGCTCTGCTGGGCGGGCAGGCGGCGGCCGGGCTTGGCGGCGGTGTCAGAGGTCTGCGTGGTGTCCGTGGTGAACGCGGCGAGCTGTTCCGCCGCTGCCTGGGCGTTGAACCCCGTGCTTCCGGCGCTGCTCATGGGCGTTCCTTGGGATGGATCGGTCGGTCGCTTCCGGCACGCAGCCCTGCTTCGACGATGAGGACGTTCCGGCGCGGCTGGTGGGGTCGGGCTTGGTCCGCGGCTTCGAGCAGCAGTCCGCGGCACTCCCCGGCGGTGAGGTGGCCCGCGGCGGCCAGCCCTCCAGCGGTGAAGGCCGCCCGGTTGAGCTTCTCGCTGAAAGCCGTTCCGGCAGGGCTGGCTCCGCAGGCGCGCACCTCGTCCAGGAGCGCGGCCAGGACGCGCCGTCCGGCCTCCCGGGGCCGCAGAGCGTCCGGGCGCGCCACAAGGCCGCCTGAGGGCGTCTCAGGGGCCCTGGGGCCCCTCTCCACGGTGTGCCCGGTGCGGGCGAGCTCGGCGGTCAGCCACATCGGCAGCGCCGCGGGCAGCCGGGCTCCGGGCAGCGCTTCGTACACGCCGGTGGCGGTGCGCGTCGTAGGCGCCACGATGTAGCCGCCGACGGCACGTACGTCGACCTGCCAGGCGAGCGCGGCTTTGGAGCTCGAACCGCTGGAGCACCGGAAGCCCGGACCGTCCTCGGGCGCCCTGTACCAGATGTGCATCCCGCCGGACGGCGTACGGACGCGCAGCGTCGACGTGTCCTCGCAGGGGTTGGGCCGGGAACGGTACGCAGCCAGGAGCGCCAAGGTGTCGAATCCGCTCTGCAGTCCGGTCAGGTCGACACGCTCGTCGATGGGGATACCCGGCAGCAGCCGCTGCCGGTCGGGCAGGGACGCGGCGTGGGTGTCGACGTCGACGACCACGAGCCCGGCAGGGCCGCAGGAGACTCCGATGCCGAAGTCGGGCTCCGCCTGCCACCACTGCCGCACCGTACGGAGCTCCGTGGTGGCCGCGTGGAAGCCGTGGCACCAGCCTCCTCGGGAGTGACAGGGGCACTCCTGCGGAGAGTGCTGAGCGCTCCGGCAGTCGGGGCAGTTCGGGGCCGGCGTCTTGGTCCCTGGCGCCAGGGGGTGCACCGGGTAACCGCGCAGGGCCATCCAGATCGCCACGTCCAGTGCCGTCCCGCCACTCACTGCTTGTGGCGGGCTCTCGGAATAGACGGGCACTGGCTCTTCCTTGACGCATCGTGAGGAACGGAACCTCCGGCTCCGGGGCGGCTCTCTGACGTGCACCTTCACCCCACGCCCCAGGGACCAGAGGGACTGAAGATTCACTATCTCGGAGGTTACCCCAGAGACTGCGGCGCCTCAGGATGGGATGACCGCTGTATCGAGAGTTGAGTCCCTTCAGTCCCTCACTCGCCTGAACTTCTAACCCGGTTCATCCGGAAAGGTTCCTCCTTCCCGGCGGGTGAACGCCCGGGCGTGTCTCGGCCGCGTGCCGTACGCGGAAGACACCGCCTCAGCCTCCTTCCGGGACGCCCTGCCCCTCCTCCCGAGGAACTCTGCCGACCGGTGGAGGCCCCGGCTGTCCACCGTCCCCGCGTCCGTTCGGTCCCTGCACCCCGCGAACGCCTCGAGGCCGGCCCCTGAGTCGGACCAAGAGCCCACAGGTACTGAACCCGCCAGATCCCGTTCAGTCCCTCCTCATTCAGTCCCTGGACAAACATGCAGGTCACAGCCCTCTCCGTCCAGCCTCAGGGACTGAAGGGACTCAGAATCGCTGTTTCCAGCCTTTACATGCGTGTGTGTATGCGCCCGCGTAAGTAGTACTGCATATCCATATCTAGCTTATAACTAGCGATTTCAGTCCCTTCAGTCCCTGGAAGCTGCGGCCCGGGCCCCTGAACTGCAGGTTTACGCAGTGACTGAAGGGACAGGGACCGAAGCGTTTCCACGGCGCTTCAGTCCCCTGTCGGGGGAGGGGGTACCGAGGGAGGGACCGACCCGGCTCAGCAGGCCGGAGCGGACCCGAGACCTCGCAGTGCCCGGGCAGCCGCCCCGGCACTCGGCCTCGACCGGGTGTCCAGGCGTCCTCGGTCGCTGCTACAGCTCCCGAGGCGGCAACCTGCCCTCTGCCTCGCAGCAGCCGGGATCGCGGTACATGGAGAGCCGCCCTTGCCGAGAGGAACCATGGCCATGGAGCCGACGCAGGAGCAGTGGGCAGCCCGCGAGGTGTTCGCCGTCGGCCGGGACCTGGCACTCGTCGCGGGTGCCGGGACGGGCAAGACCTCCACCCTGATCCCCATGGGCGCGGCCACCCGCAAACGCGGCTTGTACATCGCGTTCAATCGCGCGATCGCCGATGACGCCTGGGAGCGCTTCGGCCGCAACGTGGATTGCCGCACCGCCCACTCCCTGGCCTTCAAGGCCGTGGGCCACCTCTACCGTGAACGGTTGAACGCCTCCGCGCGGATGTCGGCCCGGCACACCGCCCGTCTCCTCGGCATCACCCACGACCTCCCCGTCAACTCCCGCGACATCAAAGTCCCCCAGCAGGCGCGCCTGGTGATGGGCATGGTCCGCACGTTCTGCTACACCACGGACCGGCAGGTCATGGCCCGCCACATGGAGCCGATCAACGGCCTGGACGACCCGGGCTGGACGAGGCCCAGGACACCAACCCGGTTCTGGAGGAGGTCTTCCTCGCCCAGGAGGCGCAGCGGGTATGCGTGGGGGACCCGGCCCAGCAGATCTACGGCTGGCGCAACGCGCGCGATGTGATGACCGGCTTCCCGGCCGAGCAGCTGCGCCTGACCAAGTCCTTCCGATTCGGCCCCGCCATCGCCGGTGTGGTCAACCGCTGGCTCACCCACGCCGGATCGGAGATGCGGCTCACCGGCCACGGCTCCCACTCCCGCGTCGGGGACGCGCCCCATCCGCGGGCAGTGCTGTGCCGGGGCAACGCGGACGCGATGAGCGAAGTGCTGTCCTACCTCGAACTCGGCATACCGGTCGCGCTCACCGGCGGAGGCAGCGCCCTTCAGCGCACCGCGACGGCCGCCCTGGAGCTCAAGGCCGGCCGTCGCACCAGCCACCCCGAACTGTTCCTGTTCTCCTCCTGGGACGAGGTTCAGGAGTACGCCGAACAGGACAAGGCCGGGCCCGCTGAACCCCGGCGAAGCCCGTCTGATCTACGTCGCGGTCACCCGCGCCCGCCACCTGCTCGACACCGAAGGCATCGCCTGGATCGACGGCTACGCAACCACCATGGCGACAGCGGGCCAAACGGCACCGCCGCAGGCAGCCCGCCGGCCGAGCTGAGCCTGTCCGGCCAGCTCAAGTACGACTCCTCACCGATCTCGTGTTTCATGGCCGCCCATCTCCCGTACAGCCAGAACCTGGTCGGCGACTACCAGGCCTACGTCGCACGGCTTCCGCACCCCGTCCAGCCGATCGACGTGCGGTATCCCCATTGGGCCGCCCTCGGACCCGCCGTCGACGCGGGCGTCATGCTCCTCGACGCCGCCGTGCCGCCGCGCGGAGCACCGGAGGGCGAATCCCGCAAGGCCCTCCACAGCGCGGGCGAACAGCTCCTGGCCACCATCGGCACCTGCGGCGGCCTGGACGACGAGACCCTCACCCGGCTCTGCTTCGTCGCCGGCTTCTTCGAGGACATCGCCCGCACCGGGGAGATCCGCCGCTTCAGCCTCCTCAGCGCGGCCACACCCGGCACCTGCCTCGACGACCTCACCGCGGCGGTCCCCCCGTACGTCCTGGACGACATCGGCCAGCAGATGCGGCTGGCGCACGCCCCCTTCGCCCCCTTCCGCGCCCTGCCGCAGGCTTCCCGGATCTGCGGCCCGGTCTTCACCGGCAGCGCCGACCTCGGCGGAGCCGACGCCGACTTCATCGTGGGCGGCTGCCTGCTGGACTGCAAAGCCACCAAAGACCCCCGCCGCCTGGGTCGCGAGGAGATCTACCAGCTCGCCGGCTACCTCCTGCTGGACTACGACAACCAGTTCGGCATCGACCGGGTGCGCCTCTACCTCTCCCGCCAGGGTGGCCTGATCACCTGGGACACAGCCGACTTCCTCCGCCGCCTCGGCGCCACCAGCCCCCTCCCCACCCTCCGCGCCCACCTCCGCCACCACCTCCGCTCCGAGCCCGCCGGTCCCATCCACCTCGACGCGTGAGGCTGTCGAGGTCACCGCTCCGAAGCCGGAGGGCCGCCTTCACAAGGGGGTCCCTCCCCCCGCCCCGGGCCGGGCTGCCGCAGCGCCTGAGCCGGCGGTGATCAGGGCGTATGCCGTGGCGGGGGTGTGAGTGGCGCCCTCGGCGAAGGAGGTTGTGAAGGCTTCGGGGCCCAGGGCGGCGCGGGCCGCGGCGGTGATGCGGTCGACGTCGGCGCGTTCCGCCGGGGGCAGCGGGGCTCCGGCGGAACGGCGGGCGGCGTCGGCGGCGCCGAGGAGGGCGGCCGTGGTGGCGGGGCGGCCGGCCAGGGCGTGGGCGCCGGAGAGCCCTTCGAGGGCCAGGGCCAGGGCGCGCGGGTCGCCGGTCGTACGGGCCATCGCGAGGCTCTCCTCCTGGAGCGCGAGGGCGGCTTCGGCATCGCCGCGCAGCTCGGCGGCGTAGCCGAGCTCGGCCAGGACCAGGGCGTTGGCCCCGTCGAGGCCGACGGAGCGGTGCCAGTCCAGGACCCGGCGCATGTGGGCCTCGGCTGCGTCCAGGTCCCCGGAGCGGCGGGCGCCGAGGCCGAGGCCGAGCACGGCGTTGATCTCCCCGGCCTGGAAGCCCTGTTCGGCGGCCAACTTGCGGGAGCGTTCGTGCAGGTCCCGGGCGGCGTCGAGGTCGCCGGTGAGCAGGGCGCCACGGCCCAGGCCCGAGAGCAGGTCGGCGGCCTGGGTGGTCAGGCCCAGGCTCTCGGCGATGTCCAGGGCCTCGCGGCGCAGCCGGGTCGCCTCGGGGTAGTCGCCGTGGATCTCGGCGAGCATGGCCAGGGGGTAGACCGACCAGAGGCGGGCGGCTCCGTCGCCCAGTTCCGCGAAGAGGGCGGCGCTGCGGTCGCCGTCGCGGGCGGCTCCGGCGAGGTCGCCCTTGAGGAGGAGCTGGGCGGAGCGGTCGGCGAGGGCGGCGGCCGTGCCCCAGTCGTCCCGGGCGGCCGTGAAGCCCTTGAGGGCCTGTTCGGTGAGGTCGCGGCCGGTGGTGAGGTCGCCGGTGCCGCACAGGGCGTGGGCCAGGAACCAGCGGGCGCGGGCGAGGTCGTGGGCGGTGCCGGTCTCCTGGTCCTCGTACGGACGCAGGGAGTCGCGGATGCGGGCGGCGCGGTCGGAGCCCTCCCCCGCCATGATCGCGAAGCCGGTACGCAGGACCAGGGCGCGGGCGCGCAGCGCGGGCGCGGCCCCGCCGGGGGCGGCGAGGGCCGCCTCCAGGGAGCGGCGTCCCTCGCCGATGCGGCCGCGCAGCACCCAGTACCAGGACAGGGCGCAGACCAGACGCAGGGCGGCGGTGGCGGTGGCGGGGTCGGGGTCGGGGTTGGCGGGGGAGGCACCGTCAATGCCGTCAACGGTCTCGGGGGTGGTCGCGGCGGCGAGGGCGTGGGCGAGGGCCGCGCGGAGGTTGGCGGCCTCGGCGTCGAGGCGTTCCAGCCAGGCCTGCTGGTCGGCGGCGAGCAGGCCGGGCGCGGCGCTCTCGGCGAGGGCCAGGTGGTGGGCGAGGTGGCGGGCGCGGACGGGCTGCGACTCGCCGGCCTCCGCCAGGCGCTCGGCGCAGTACGCGGCCACCGACTCCAGCAGCCGGTAGCGGGGACCGGCCGGGGTGTGGGTGAGGGCCAGCAGGGAGCGGTCGACGAGGCGGGCCAGCAGGTCGAGCACCTCGGCGGGGTCGATGTCCTCGCCCGCGCAGACCTGTTCGGCCGCCTCCAGCGTGCAGCCCTCGGCGTGGACGGCGAGGCGGCGCAGCACGGCCCGTTCGGGTGCGCCGAGCAGCTCCCAGCTCCAGTCGATGACGGCGCGCAGTGTCTGCTGGCGGGCGGGGGCGCCGCGCCGGCCGGAGCTCAGCAGGCGGAACCGGTCGTCGAGGCGGTCCAGGACCCCGCGCACACCGAGGGCGCGGACGCGGGTCGCGGCGAGTTCGAGGGCGAGGGGGATGCCGTCGAGGCGGGCGCAGATCGCCTCGACGGTCTCGCGGTTGTCGGCCTGGAGCGCGAAGCCGGGGGCGGTGGCGATGGCGCGGGCCGTGAACAGCTCGACGGCCGCCTGGAGTTCGAGGGTGGGCACGGTCCACAGGGTCTCGCCCGCGAGTGCCAGGGCCTCCTGGCTGGTCGTCAGGATGCGCAGGCAGGGTGCGGTGCGCAGGAGCAGCTCGGCCAGTTCGGCGACCTCGTCCACGAGGTGCTCGCAGTTGTCGAGTACGAGGAGCAGCTCGCGGTCGCGCAGGGTCGCGGCCAGGCGCTGCCCGGGGCTGAGGCGCTGCCGTTCGGCGGGCACCAGGCCCCAGGCGGCGTCGTCGCGGATACCGAGGGCGGTGGCGACGGCCTCGGCGACCTCGGCGGACCGGGCGCCGGGGGTGTGGGGCGGGCGTCCGGCGGCGCCGCCGGACGCGCCGACGCCGGCGAGTTCGACCAGCCAGATGCCGTCGCGGAAGGCATTCGGGTCGAGGGCGGTGGCGGTCTCGACGGCGAGGCGGGTCTTGCCGACGCCGCCGGGGCCGGTGAGGGTCACCAGGCGGCGGGTGGCGACGAGTTCACGCACCGCCGCCACCTCCTGGTCGCGGCCCAGCAGCGGGGAGAGGGCGACGGGCAGATTGGTACGGGGGGCGGGGGCTTCGGTGGCAGGTCCGGCGGGCGCGGGCGCAGGAGCGGCGGGGGCCGAGAGGGCGGGGTCCTGGGTGAGGATGGCCCGTTGCAGGGCGGCCAGGGCGGGGCTGGGGTCGAGGCCGAGGTCGTCCGCGAGCCGGGCGCGCAGGTCCTCGTACCCGGCGAGCGCCTCGCTCTGGCGGCCCGCGCGGTACAGGGCGCGCAGGTGCGCGGCGCGCAGCCGCTCGCGCAGCGGGTGCCGCTCGACGAGCTCGGCGAGTTCCCCGACGAGCTGCGCGTGCTCGCCCAACTCCAGGCGGGCCTCGGCGTGCTCCTCCCGTACGACGAGCCGCTCCTCCTCCAGGCGGTTGGCGGCGGCGCGGGCGAAGGGCTCCTGCTCGAAGCCGGCGAAGGCGGGGCCCCGCCAGACGGCGAGGGCGTCGGCGAAGAGGGCGGCGCGCACCTGCGGCTGCGTGGCGGCGCGGGCGCGGGCGGCCAGGGAGGCGAAGGCGGCGCTGTCGAGGGTGCCGTCGGGAGTGCGCAGGACGTAGCCGGGGGCCACGGACTCGACCAGGTCGCGGGCGTCGGGCTCGGCCTCGTCCAGGGCGCGGCGCAGCTGGGAGACCTTCGCCTGGAGGGCGCGGGTGGGGTTGCCGGGGGGCTCCTCGCCCCACAGGTCGTCGATCAGCCGGTGGGTGGCGACCGGGCGTCCGGGCTCGACGAGGAGGGAGGCCAGCAGGATCCGTACCTTCAGTTCGGGAACCCTGACGGGTGTTCCGTCGCTCGTCCACACGCCCAGCTGGCCCAGCACCCCGAATCGCATGCGGTCACCGTATCCGGGGTCCGAACAGGGCCGTAACAGAACCCGAGCCGGATCCGAGGCGCCCGCCCGCACTCTGACATCACGTCGGGGCCACAAGGGAGGCGACCGGCGAGGACGAAGCGACGTAGCGAACGAGAGCAAGAGGGAGCCCCGCCATGGGAAAGCTTGACGGCAAGACGGCACTGGTGACCGGTTCGAGCCGCGGTATCGGCCGGAGCATCGCACTGGCGCTGGCCGCCGAGGGCGCCCGCGTCGCCGTGCACTACGCGGGGAACGAGGCGGCGGCCAAGGCGACGGTGAACACGATCGAGGCGACGGGCGGGAAGGCCTTCGCGATCCGTGCCGAGCTCGGGCTGCCGGGTGACGCGGACGCGCTGTGGAAGGCCTTCGACGAGCACGCCGACGGGGTGGACATCCTGGTCAACAACGCCGGCATCGCCGGTCCGGGCCTGATTCACGAAGTGTCGGAGGAGGACTACGACAAGGTCTTCGCGATCAACGCC
>NZ_JBSFTP010000050.1:0-57049 GCF_053591315.1 Streptomyces sp. NPDC003042 | reverse complement strand
ACGAACGTCTCCTGCGCGTCCGCCAGCTCGGCAGCCGACAACGGATAGTGCGCACCGTCCCTCGTCAGCACCGGCAGACCCGCATTCGGCATGCAGGAGATCGGAACACGGGCATTGCGCGCGAGATAACGCAGGTGCTCGCTCATCTCCGCCGGACCCGTCGCACAATTCAGACCGATCATGTCGATGCCCAACGGCTCCAACGCCGTCAACGCCGCACCGATCTCCGACCCGAGCAGCATCGTGCCGGTGGTCTCGACGGTGACGGAGCAGATCAGCGGAACGGAGACGCCCAGCGCCTCCATGGCCCGCCGCGCGCCGATGATGGAGGACTTGGTCTGGAGGAGGTCCTGGGTGGTCTCGACGAGCAGCGCGTCGGCGCCGCCGGAGAGCAGGCCCTCGGCGTTGATCTGGTAGGCGTCGCGGATCTGCGCGTAGGTGATGTGGCCCAGCGTCGGCAGTTTGGTGCCCGGACCCATGGAGCCCAGCACCCAGCGCTGCTGGCCGGTGGAGGCGGTGAACTCGTCCGCGACCTCACGCGCGATCCGCGCCCCGGACTCGGACAGCTCGAAATTGCGGTCGGCGATGTCGTACTCGGCCAGCGCCGCGTAGTTCGCGCCGAAGGTGTTGGTCTCGACGCAGTCCACGCCCACCGAGAAGTACGCCTCGTGCACTGTGCGCACAATGTCGGGGCGGGTCACGTTCAGGACCTCGTTGCAGCCCTCGAGCTGTTCGAAGTCCTCAAGGGTGGGGTCCTGCGCCTGGAGCATCGTCCCCATGGCTCCGTCGGCGACGACCACGCGGGTGGCGAGCGCCTCTCGGAGGGCATCGGCCCGGGTCTGGGTGTCAGCGGGCGGGTTCGGCAACGAGGCCATGGTTCTGCTCCCTGGGATGCGACGGCTGTCGGCTTTGCACCCCCTCTGTGTCAAGGGTGCACGCGGTCAGGGTAACCGCGTGGCACCGGACCCGGTGGGGGCGTCCCACGTGGCGGACTGCATTCTGTGCGCGGGGGCGCTGCGGGGGTGCGCCGGGTCGACACGGGTCCGGAGATGCGCCCAAGCATGCACGAGGTCGGCATCGACCGATAGTGTTCAGCATTGTCGAACTACGTCAGCAGGAGGCTGCGCGATGGCACGGAACATCCAGTCGCTCGAGCGAGCCGCTGCGATGCTGCGACTCCTGGCGGGCGGGGAGCGCCGACTGGGACTCTCGGACGTGGCCTCTTCCCTCGGCCTGGCCAAGGGGACGGCGCACGGGATCCTGCGCACCCTGCAGGCCGAGGGCTTCGTGGAGCAGGATCCGGCGTCCGGCCGCTACCAGCTGGGCGCGGAGCTGCTGAGGCTGGGCAACAGCTATCTGGACGTGCACGAGCTGCGCGCCCGCGCCCTGGTCTGGACGGACGACCTGGCCCGGGCGAGCGGCGAGAGCGTGTACGTGGGGGTGCTGCACAAGAGCGGGGTGCTGATCATGCACCACGTCTTCCGGCCCGACGACAGCCGTCAGGTGCTGGAGGTGGGGGCCATGCAGCCCCTGCACTCGACGGCCCTGGGCAAGGTGCTGTCGGCCTATGACCCGGTGGCGCACACCCAGGCCGTGGAGGTGGAGCGCGAGGCGTTCACGCCCCGGACGGTGACCGACGGCGCCGGCTTCGAGGAGATCCTGGCCCTGACCCGGGCCCGCGGCTGGGCCGCGGACATCGAGGAGACCTGGGAGGGCATCGCGTCGGTGGCGGCGCCCATCCACAACCGGCGCAGGATGCCGGTCGGCGCGGTGGCCCTGGCGGGCGCCGTGGAGCGGGTGTGCGGGGAGTCCGGTGAGCCCCTCGCCACGCTGGTGGCCTCGGTGCGCGACTGCGCGAGGTCGGTTTCACGCGATCTCGGAGCGGGCCGGTTCTGAGCTTGACCTGATCCACCCTGGCCCAGCGAAGCATCGCTTTCTGGGCCGCATGGGTGGATTTTGTCATTTTCTGATCGCCCAGTGGCCTGATTTGGGCGATCCTCCTGCGTGGTAACGATCCGACTCTTTGACCTGGCCAACCCTTGACGCGTTCTTCATCTAGGCGGAAAACTGCCGTTCATCGGTCGGCATTGTCGAACACCTACCGGCAATACGCGTTAGGGTATGGCGAGGCCAAGGACCGGTGCAGCACTCACCGAGTGCGTGGACTACCGGAGGGACCCGGTGTCCGCCTACCCCTGGACGTAAGACAAAGGAGTCGCGGGTGTCCACCTCCGACATCTTCATCGGCGAGATCATCGGTACCGCCGTACTCATCCTGCTCGGCGCCGGCGTGGTCGCCGCCGTCGTGCTCAAGCGCTCGAAGGCGCAGAACGCGGGCTGGCTGACGATCGCCTTCGGGTGGGGTTTCGCGGTCATGACCGCCGTCTACATGACCGGCACCCTGTCCGGCGCCCACCTCAACCCCGCCGTCACGGTCGGTATCGCGATCAAGGACGGCGACTGGAGCAACGTTCCGGTCTACTTCGCCGGCCAGCTGCTCGGCGCCATGATCGGTGCCACGCTGGCCTGGGTGGCGTACTACGGCCAGTTCCGGGCCCACCTCACGGACCCGGAGATCGTCGCCACCAAGTCCGAGCACGCGGGCCTGGTCGACCAGAAGACGGAGCCGGCCGCCGGCCCGGTACTCGGTGTCTTCTCCACCGGCCCCGAGATCCGCAACGTGTGGCAGAACCTCGCCACCGAGATCATCGGCACCCTGGTGCTCGTGCTCGCGGTACTCGCCTTCGGCCTCAACGACGACGGCAAGGGCCTCGGCACCCTCGGCGGTCTCATCGTCGCCCTGACCGTCGTCAGCATCGGCCTCTCGCTCGGCGGCCCGACCGGCTACGCCATCAACCCGGCGCGCGACCTGGGTCCGCGCATCGTCCACGCACTCCTGCCGCTGCCGAACAAGGGCGGCTCCGACTGGGGATACGCCTGGATCCCCGTCGTCGGCCCGCTGATCGGCGGAGCCCTCGCCGCGGGTATCTACAACCTCGCGTTCGTCTAAGCCGTTCGCCCACCGGACTTCCCAGGAGCAGCCACCATGACCACCAGCACCGGTCCTTTCATCGCCGCGATCGACCAGGGCACCACCTCCTCCCGCTGCATCGTCTTCGACCGTGACGGCCGCATCGTCGCCGTCGACCAGAAGGAGCACGAGCAGATCTTCCCGAAGCCGGGCTGGGTCGAGCACGACGCCACCGAGATCTGGACCAACGTCCAGGAGGTCGTCGCCTCGGCCATCGCGAAGGCGGCCCAGGACATTCCGGGCTTCACCGTTGCCGACGTCAAGGCCGTCGGCATCACCAACCAGCGCGAGACCACCCTCCTGTGGGACCGGCACACCGGCGAGCCGGTGCACAACGCGCTGGTCTGGCAGGACACCCGCACCGACGCCCTGTGCAAGGAGCTCGGCCGCAACGTCGGCCAGGACCGCTTCCGCCGCGAGACGGGCCTGCCGCTGGCGAGCTACTTCGCCGGTCCGAAGGTCCGCTGGCTGCTCGACAACGTCGAGGGCCTGCGGGAGCGCGCCGAGGCCGGCGACATCCTCTTCGGCACCATGGACTCGTGGGTCATCTGGAACCTGACCGGCGGCACCCAGGGCGGTGTGCACGTCACCGACGTCACCAACGCCTCGCGCACCATGCTGATGAACCTGCACACCCTGGCCTGGGACGAGAAGATCGCCGAGTCGATGGGCGTCCCGCTCAACGTGCTCCCCGAGATCCGTTCCTCCGCCGAGGTCTACGGCCACGTCAAGGAGGGCGTCCTCGCCGGTGTCCCGGTCGCCTCCGCGCTCGGTGACCAGCAGGCCGCCCTCTTCGGCCAGACCTGTTTCGCCGAGGGCGAGGCGAAGTCCACGTACGGCACCGGCACGTTCATGCTGATGAACACCGGCGACAAGATCATCAACTCCTACAGCGGCCTGCTGACCACGGTCGGCTACCAGATCGGCGACCAGAAGCCGGTCTACGCGCTGGAGGGCTCCATCGCCGTCACCGGCTCGCTCGTCCAGTGGATGCGCGACCAGATGGGCCTGATCAAGTCCGCGGCCGAGATCGAGACCCTGGCCTCCTCGGTCGAGGACAACGGCGGCGCCTACTTCGTGCCGGCCTTCTCCGGCCTGTTCGCCCCGTACTGGCGCTCCGACGCCCGCGGTGTGATCGCCGGCCTCACCCGGTACGTCACCAAGGCGCACATCGCCCGCGCCGTGCTGGAGGCCACCGCCTGGCAGACCCGCGAGATCACCGACGCCATGACCAAGGACTCGGGCGTCGAGCTCGCGGCCCTCAAGGTCGACGGCGGCATGACCTCCAACAACCTGCTGATGCAGACGCTCTCGGACTTCCTGGACGCCCCCGTGGTGCGCCCGATGGTCGCCGAGACCACCTGCCTCGGCGCCGCCTACGCCGCCGGCCTGGCCGTCGGCTTCTGGCCCGACACCGACGCCCTGCGCGCCAACTGGCGCCGCGCGGCGGAGTGGACCCCGCGGATGCCCGCCGAGCAGCGGGACCGCGAGTACAAGAGCTGGCTCAAGGCCGTGGAGCGGTCCATGGGCTGGGTCGACGACGAAGACGTCAGCTGACCGCACCGGCTGACGAATCGACGAGGAGCTGAAGAAACATGAGCAACCCGCAGAGCGTTCCCACCCTGGGCACGCACCCGACAGCCGGTTCGAACGCGAGCCGCGCCGAGACCCGTGAGCAGCTGGCGAAGGCCACGTACGACCTGCTCGTCATCGGCGGTGGAATCCTGGGCACCTCGGTGGCCTGGCACGCCGCGCAGTCGGGTCTGCGGGTCGCCATGGTGGACGCCGGCGACTTCGCCGGCGCCACCTCCTCGGCCTCCTCCAAGCTGGTCCACGGCGGTTTGCGCTACCTGCAGACCGGCGCGGTCAAGCTGGTCGCGGAGAACCACCACGAGCGCCGGGTGCTGGCCAAGGACGTGGCCCCGCACCTGGTCAACCCGCTGACCTTCTACCTGCCCGTGTACAAGGGCGGTCCGGTGGGCGCGGCGAAGCTGGGCGCGGGCGTGTTCGCGTACTCGGCGCTCTCCGCCTTCGGTGACGGCATCGGCAAGATCATCTCGCCGGCCCGCGCCGTCGCCGGCAACCCGGGCCTCAAGACGGACAACCTGAAGGCCGTCGCGGTCTACTACGACCACCAGATGAACGACTCCCGCGTCGCGGTCATGACGGTCCGCGCGGCCGTCGAGTCGGGTGCGGTCGTCCTCAACCACACCGAGGTCACCGGCCTGCGCATGACGCGCGGCCGGGTCACCGGCGCCGAGCTCAAGGACCGTCTCGACGGCACCGAGTTCGGGGTCGACGCGCGCGTGGTGCTCAACGCCACCGGCCCGTGGGTGGACCACCTGCGGCGCATGGAGGACAAGCACTCCATGCCGTCGATCCGCCTGTCCAAGGGCGCGCACATCGTCATGAAGCGCAAGTCGCCGTGGAAGGCCGCCATGGCCACCCCGATCGACAAGTACCGCATCACCTTCGCCCTCCCGTGGGAGGACCAGCTGCTCCTCGGTACGACCGACGAGGTCTACGAGGGCGATCCGGCGGACGTGTGTGCCACCGAGTCCGACATCCAGCAGATCCTGGACGAGGCGGCGTTCTCCGTGAACGACGCGGACCTCGACCGCTCGCTGATGACGTACGCCTTCGCCGGCCTGCGGGTGCTGCCGGGCGGTCCCGGCGGGGTGGAGAAGGCCAAGCGCGAGACGGTGGTCTCCGAGGGCGCCGGCGGCATGCTGTCGGTGGCCGGCGGCAAGTGGACGACGTACCGCCACATCGGCCGCGTGGTGATGGACAAGCTGGCCAAGCTCCCCGGCAGCCCGCTGACCGAGGACATGGAGCCGGTGAAGTCGCTCGTACGCCGGGTCCCGCTGCCCGGTGTCGCCAACCCGAACGCGGTCGCGCACCGGCTGCTCGTGGACCGGGAGCCGGGTACGCGGATGGACCCGCTGACCGCCCGTCACCTGGCCTCGCACTACGGCTCGCTGGCCTTCGACATCGCGCGGATCGCCAACGAGGACCCGGCGCTCGCGGAGCGGATCCACCCGGACGGGCCGGAGATCTGGGCGCAGGTCGCGTACGCCCGTGACAACGAGTGGGCCGAGACGGTCGACGACGTGCTGCGCCGCCGTACGACGGTGACGGTCCGGGGCCTGGACGACGCGTCCGTACGGGCACGGGTCGAGGAGATGCTGGCGCGCAAGGCATAGCTCCCGCGCAGGTGGGGAAGAGGGGCGGTTCCAAGGGGAACCGCCCCTCTGTCGTGGGCTGTGGCCGGGGTCGTCCCAAGGCTTAGGCTGACCCATGTGGGCAAGGAACTTCGGAAGGAGACCTGGGTGATCGAGCTTGAGGGCGTGCCCGAGCTGATCGACCCGGTCATGGTGGCCGCGTTCGAGGGCTGGAACGACGCGGGTGACGCCGCCTCCGGTGCGGTGGCGCACTTGGACCGGGAGTGGAAGGGAGAGGTCTTCGCGGCACTGGACGCCGAGGACTACTACGACTTCCAGGTCAACCGGCCGACGGTGTGGCTGGACAACGGGGTCAGGAAGATCACCTGGCCGACGACACGGCTGTCGGTGGTCCGCATCGGCGGCGCGAAGCCGCGCGACCTGGTGCTGGTGCGCGGTATCGAACCGTCGATGCGGTGGCGGTCGTTCTGCAACGAGCTGCTCGGCTTCGCGCACGAACTGGGCGTGGAGATGGTGGTCATCCTGGGCGCGCTGCTCGGGGACACCCCGCACACGCGGCCGGTGCCGGTGAGCGGTGTGACGTCGGACGCGGATCTCGCGCGGACGATGGACCTGGAGGAGACGAAGTACGAGGGTCCGACCGGGATCGTCGGCGTGCTCCAGGAGGCGTGTACGCACGCGGGTGTCCCGGCGGTCTCGCTGTGGGCGGCGGTTCCGCACTACGTGTCGCAGCCGCCGAACCCGAAGGCGACGCTGGCGCTGCTCAACCGGCTGGAGGATCTGATCGACATCCGGATCCCGCTGGGAGAGCTGCCGGAGGACGCGCGGGCGTGGCAGCTGGGCGTGGACCAACTGGCCGCCGAGGACAGCGAGGTGGCGGAGTACGTCCAGACGCTGGAGGAGGCGCGGGACACCGCCGATCTGCCGGAGGCGTCGGGGGACGCGATCGCGCGGGAGTTCGAGCGGTACCTGCGGCGGCGGGATCCGTCCGCCGCAGCCACGGAGCCGGGTGACGGGTCGTACCTGCGGGACCCCTCCAGCGGCCTGCCGCGTCCGCCGAAGCGCAAGCCGGACCCCTCCGGGGAGGAACCCCCGCCGCCGGCCGTGACCCCGGACGAGGACGAGACGCCCCCGGAGGCGTAGCCGGGGCTCCGCCCGGCGGGGCTGGATTGCCCGGAGGGCAAGATCAGCCCCGCCAGGGGGCACCTCCCAGCGGTAGCTGGGGGAGATCGAGGCGCGGGGGGCCGGGGGAAGCGCCCCCGGCTACGGTCCGCAGGCGGCTACAGCGCCACGCCCAGGAGGGCGTCCACCGTGCGGGAGACCAGGCCGGGAGCGGACTCGTCGTCGCCGCCCGAGGCGAGCTGCCGCTCGACCCAGCGGTCGACGGCCGCCAGCGCGGCCGGGGCGTCCAGGTCGCGCGACAGGGCGTCGCGGACCTCTTCCACCAGGGCGTCGGCCGCATGGCCGTCCGGCCGGGACACGGCCGCGCGCCACCGCTCTAGGCGGGCCACCGCGTCCGTCAGGACGTCGTCCGTCCACTCCCAGTCGGCCCGGTAGTGGTGCGAGAGCAGGGCGAGGCGGATGGCGGCCGGGTCGACCCCGGAGCGCCGCAGCGAGGAGACGAAGACCAGGTTGCCCTTGGACTTCGACATCTTCTGGCCGTGCAGGGCGACCATGCCCGCGTGGACGTACGCCTTGGCCATCGGGAACTCGCCCGTCAGCGCCTGCGCGTGCGAGGCGCCCATCTCGTGGTGCGGGAACGCCAGGTCGGAACCGCCGCCCTGGATGTCGAAGCCCATGCCGAGGTGGTCCAGCGCGATCGCGACGCACTCGATGTGCCAGCCCGGCCGGCCGCGGCCCAGCGAGCCGCCGTCCCAGCTGGGCTCGCCCGGCCGTGCGGCCATCCAGAGCATCGGGTCGAGCGGGTTCTTCTTCCCCGGGCGCTCCGGGTCGCCGCCGCGCTCGGCGGACAGCAGCCGCATCGCCTCGGCGTCGAGGTTCGAGACGCCGCCGAAGTGCGGGTCCGACTCCACCGAGAAGTAGGTGTCGCCGTCCAGTTCGTACGCGGCTCCCGCGTCGCGCAGCCGCTCGACCAGCGGCACGATGCCGGGTATGGCCTCGACGGCGCCGATGTAGTGCTGCGGCGGCAGCATCCGCAGGGCGGTCATGTCCTCGCGGAAGAGGGCCGTCTCGCGCTCGGCGAGTTCGGTCCAGTCGTGCCCGTCGCGCAGCGCCCGCTCCAGGAGCGGGTCGTCCACGTCCGTGACGTTCTGGACGTAGTGGACCTGCCGCTTGTTGTCGAGCCACACGCGCTGGACGAGGTCGAACGCGTTGTAGGTCGCCGCGTGACCGATGTGGGTCGCGTCGTACGGAGTGATACCGCAGACATAGATACGGGCGACGGGACCGGGGTCGAGGGTGATCGTCCCCTGGGTCGCGGTGTCGTGGATCTGGAGGTCGCGGCCCTTGCCAGGCAGGGCGGGGACCTCAGAAGCGGGCCAGGCATGCATGCCTCGAGACTAACCGGACGAGTGTTCCGGATACGAACCGGACCAGCACTGTTGGCTTGATCCGCATCCTTGCGGTCCGGCTGGTTGTGTGCGTCCGGCGGGTACGGGCGACACGCCGGTTCAGACCGGTGGCCAGGGGATCGCGGGCCACTGTCCGGACGGCTTCGGGTGTGTCCCGTTGCGCAGCAGGAGGGCTACGCGGGCCCGTACGGCGTCCAGCTCGGCCGGGGTGATCAGTTCCGCCAGCCGGGTGGCGAGCGGGCCCCCGTCGGCCAGCGTGTCCTCCAGGGACAGCAGCACGGCCCGCGCCTCGTCGGTGAGCGGCTCCCCCGCCCAGCCCCAGAGCAGGGTGCGCAGCTTGTCCTCGGTGTGGAAGGTCACGCCGTGGTCGATGCCGTAGAGCCGGCCGTCGGGTGCGGGCAGCAGGTGGCCGCCCTTGCGGTCGCCGTTGTTGATCACGACGTCCAGGACGGCGAGGCGGCGCAGCCTCGGGTCGTCGGCGTGCACGAGCAGGGCGGTGCGGCCCTCGCCGACCTCGGCGAAGGCGACGGGCTTCCAGCCCTCCCCCGCCTCCTCGCCGTCGACGAGCGCGAGGAGTCCGGCCTCCGGCGATTCTCCGGCGTCGATCCAGTGCTGGACCATGCCCTCGCCGTACGGGCCGTCGCGCAGCACGGTCGTGGGGACGAGACCCCATCCGGTGGCTTCGGAGACCAGGTACGCGGCGCGCTCGCGCCCGGCGAGGTTGCCGTCGGGGAAGTCCCACAGCGGGCGCTCGCCCTTGACGGGCTTGTAGACGCAGTCGACGCTGCGGCCTTCATATGTCACCGTGCACAGCAGTACGGCGTTGGACGCCTCGGCTATGCGTCCGCGGACGGTGAGCTCACCGCGGGTGAGCAGTTCCTCGATCGGGGTCACGACGCTCACACCTGGCGCCGGTACCCGTTCTGGCGGGGGCACACGTGCCCCTCGGGGTCGAGCGGGAGACTGCACAGCGGGCACGGCGGGCGGCCGGCGTTGACCACATCCAGGGCCCGCTTGGCGAAGGCCCGGGCCTGGGCACCGGACAGCCGCACCCGCAGCATCGGCGGGCCGTTCTCCTCGTCCTGGAGCAGGCGCTCCTCCGCCTCGGCGAGATCCTCGTCCGAGTCGGCTTCGAGTTCGACGAGCGCCTGCGCCTCGACGATCATCCGCTGCTCCTCGCCGTCCCAGGCGAGCGCCATCGTGCCGACGCGGAACTCCTCCTCGACCGGGACGTCGAGCGGCGCGGTGTCGACGGCCTCCGTGGAGGCGACGGCGGGGACCGGGGCGTTGCCGCCGGTGCGCCGTACGACCTCGTCCAGGAGTTCGTCCATCCGCTCGGCCAGCGCCGCGACCTGGGTCTTCTCCAGGGAGACGCTGGTGACGCGGGAGCCGGCGGAGGCCTGGAGGAAGAACGTACGGCGCCCAGGCAGACCGACCGTGCCGGCCACGAAGCGGTCCGGCGGGTCGTAAAGGAACACCTGACGGGGCACGTCCAGTCTCCAAGTCTCGGGCGGGAGCAGGGCTGCGCACGGATGTGGGCCCTGCCACCCTACTGCGCCGTTCGATCAGGCCGCGCCCGCGCCGCCGCCCACGACGGCGTTGCCGCCCTCCTCGGAAACCGTTTCGGGAGAGGGCGCCGGCCGCGGGACGAGCAGGCCGAAGTCGCCGGTGTCGCCGAGGCGGAGCAGGAACGGCCGGGTGGGGGTGTAGCGGATGACGGTGACCGAGCAGGGGTCGACGTGGATCCGCTGGAAGAGGTCGAGGTGCATGCCGAGGGCGTCGGCGACAAGGGACTTGATGATGTCGCCGTGCGAGCACATGAGGAAGACGCCGTCGCTGCCGTGCTCCTCCTCGATCCGCGCGTTCCATTCCCGTACGGCGTCCACGGCGCGCGCCTGCATGGCGCGCATGGACTCGCCGCCGGGGAAGGCTGCCGCCGAGGGGTGCTGCTGGACGATCTTCATCAGCGGTTCGTCGGAGAGCTCGGAGAGTTTGCGGCCCGACCAGTCGCCGTAGTGGCATTCGCCGATCCGCTCGTCGGTGTGCAGCGGCAGCTGCGGCCGGGCCGCGAGCAGCGGGGCCAGGGTTTCGCGGCAGCGCTCCAGCGGGCTGGTGACGGCGGCCGCGAGCGGTACCCCGGCGAGCCGTCCGGGCAGTGCGGCGGCCTGTTCCGCGCCGCGTTCGTCGAGGGTCACCCCCGGGGTCCATCCGGCGAGCAAGCCCGCGGTGTTGGCGGTGGACCGCCCGTGTCGTACGAGGATCAGCGTGGCCATGGGGCCCAGCCTAAGGGCTGTCCCGTAATCCCCGGCGGGCGAGGGGGTGGCACGGCGGTGGCGTGCGGGTGCGGCCGGGGCAGGGGAGAATGCGCCGGGTGATTGTCGACTGCGCGATGTACCGGGACGGCCGCCGCTCCGAGGCTCCCGAGGATTTCTCGGACGCCCTCGACGAGGCGCGGGCGACCGGTGACGCCTTCGTCTGGGTCGGCATGCACGAGCCGACGGCGAAGGAATTCGATCACGTGAGCCGGGAGTTCGGGCTGCACCCGCTGGCGGTCGAGGACGCGCTGACGGCTCACCAGCGTCCGAAGCTGGAGGTGTACGACGATTCGCTGTTCGTGGTCCTCAAGCCGGTGCTCTACGACGACGACGCGGACACGGTGACGACGGGCGAGCTGATGGTGTTCATCGGCGACTCCTTCGTGGTCACCGTCCGGCACGGCGAGGGCGCCGCGCTGGCCGCCGTACGGCGCCGGCTGGAGCAGGACCCGCAGGTGCTGCGGCACGGCCCGACGGCCGTGCTGTACGCGGTCTCGGACGCGGTGGTCGACCACTACATCGACGTGGCCGCCGAGCTCCAGGGCGATCTTGAGGAGCTGGAGGCGGAGGTCTTCGCGCCGAACGCCAAGGACGCGAAGAACACCGCCGCCCGGATCTACGGCTTCAAGCGGCAGGTGCTGGAGTTCCGGCGGGCGACGAGTCCGCTGCTCCAGCCGATGGACCGGCTGGCCTTCGGGCAGGTGCCCTTCGTGCACGAGCAGGCCCAGCCGTTCTTCCGCGACGTCGCCGACCACCTGACGAAGGCGAACGAGTACGTCGAAGGCCTGGACCGGCTGCTGTCGGACGCGCTGGCCGCGCATCTGGCGCAGATGGGGGTCCGGCAGAACGACGACATGCGCAAGATCTCCGCCTGGGCGGCGATGGCGGCCGTGCCGACGATGCTCGCGGGGGTCTACGGCATGAACTTCGAGCACATGCCGGAGCTCAGGCAGGGCTGGGGCTATCCGGCGGTGGTCGTGCTGATGGCCGGCCTGTGCCTGGGCCTGTACCGGATGTTCAAGCGCCGCGGCTGGCTGTAGCCGACGCCCGGCCTCAGCCGAACTCCGCCGCGGGCACGGGGGCGCCGCCCAGCGCGTCGCGGCGCTGCGGCATGCGCAGGGCGACCATGCGGTGCCAGCCGCTGAAACGCTCGTACCCGTACATCGCGCGGATGCCGGCGGCGAGTGCGGCGGCCTTGGGGGCGGGCCAGTGGAGCAGCCTGCCCATGTGGGCCATGACGGCGAGGCTCACGTCCCGGTAGACGGCGATCTCGGCGAGCGCGCTGTCCCGAAGAGTGCGCTGGATGGTCCGGCCGTGTCCCTCGGCGGCGAGGCGCAGCAGTTCCTCGTGGCAGTAGGCGAGGTGGTTGTCCTCGTCGTGGCTGATCATGCGGATGGCCTTGCCCACCTCGGGGTGGTTCCCGAAGTGCTTGACCAGCATCTCCATCTGGTCGGCGGCGCGCTGTTCGGTGACCCGGCTGTGCGCGAGGTAGACGACGATGTCCTCCTCGGTCAGCGGCTCCTCGCGGCGCAGCTTGTCGTGCGCGAGGCCGATGCCGCGCCGCTCCAGCAGCATCGTGTAGTCGGTCTCGGCCGGTACGGGGACGGCGGGCAGGCCGCGCTTGCGCAGCAGTGCCTGGAAGATCCGGCCGTGCTTGTCCTCGTCGGCGCCGTGCCGGGTGATCTTGGGTGCGAGATCGCTCATGCCTTCGGGGACGAGGGCGGCGATCCGGGCGTTCTCCCAGCCGCCCTGGCACTCCCCGCTGGCGGCGATGGAGCAGAACAGCTGGAAGGAGTCGTCGTGCTCGACGATCTCCTGGAACAGGCTGCGGGCAGAGAGCATGGAACGAGTCAAGGGCGGATCCGCCGCGCGGGCAACCGATACGTCGCACTCTTCGCCCGAATGAACGAAGCGACCGGGTGGGGCCCAGGGCGTAACCCGGGGGCACCGGTACGCGTTGTTGGCGGTGTCGGCCGTGGCGGGGAAGACCCCCGAGCCCCCACCACGGCCGCAGAAGAATCCGGCGGAAGAGTCCGGCAGAGAATCCATGTGCCGACCGGCGGGTGTCAGGCGACGCCCGCGCGCTCCAGGGCCTCAGTGCCGACGCGCAGGGCGGTGATCCGCTCGTCCAGGGTGAATCCGGCCGGGGCGAGCGTGAGGGTGGTGACCCCGGCCTCCGCGTAGGCGCGCATCCCGTCCGCGATCCGCTCCACGGAACCGAGCAGGGTGGTCGAGTCGATCAGCGAGTGCGGGACGGCGGCGGCCGCGCCCGTCTTGTCGCCACCCAGGTACTTGGCCTGGATGTCGGCGGCTTCCTTCTCGTAGCCCATGCGCTGGGCGAGCTGGTTGTAGAAGTTCTGCTTCGGGCTGCCCATTCCGCCGACGTAGAGGGCGGTGTACGGGCGGAACGTGTCCGCGAGCGCGGTCACGTCCTCGCCGACGGCCAGCGGCACGGTCGGGCAGACGTCGAAGCCGTCCATCGTGAGTCCGGCCTTCTCGCGGCCCGCGCGGATGTGGCGCAGGGCCGTCTCCTCCAGGTGCTCGGCGGCCGGGAAGATCAGCAGGGCGCCGTCGGCGATCTCGCCGGTCTGCTCGAGGTTCTTCGGCCCGATGGCGGCGATGTAGAGCGGGATGTGCTCGCGCTCCGGGTGCACGGTCAGCTTGAGCGGCTTGCCGGGGCCGCCGGGCAGCGGCAGGGTCCAGTGCTGCCCTTCGTAGGAGAGGCGCTCGCGGGCCATCGCCTTGCGGACGATCTCCACGTACTCCCGGGTCCGCGCGAGCGGCTTGTCGAACTTGACGCCGTACCAGCCCTCGGAGACCTGCGGTCCGGAGACGCCGAGGCCGAGGCGGAAGCGGCCCTTGGTGAGCGAGTCCAGGGTGGCGGCGGTCATGGCCGTCATGGCGGGCTGGCGGGCCGGGATCTGGAAGATGGCCGAGCCGACGTCGATGCGCTCGGTCTGGGCGGCGACCCAGGCGAGCACGGTGGCCGCGTCGGAGCCGTAGGCCTCGGCCGCCCAGCAGACGTCGTAGCCGAGGCGGTCCGCCTCCTGGGCGACGGCGAGGTTGTCGGCGTCCATGCCAGCGCCCCAGTAGCCGAGATTGATGCCGAGCCGCATGTGTCGTCCCCTTACGGTGTGCCGTTTACCGATCAGTAACGTAGGTCTGCGGGGACTCTAGCGCGCCCGGCTCTCCCACGGCAGTGCCCCAGTAGTCTCAGCGCTCATGGAGCAGAGGCATCTCGGCCGCACCGGACTGCGCGTCTCCCGGATCGGCCTCGGCACCCTGACCTGGGGCCGCGACACCGGCGAGGAGACCGCCGCCGAGCAGTTGAAGACGTTCTGGGAGGCGGGCGGCACGCTCGTCGACACGGCCGACGTGTACGGCGGCGGCGAGGCGGAGTACCTCCTGGGGCGGCTCGTGGGCGGGCTCGTGCCGCGCCGGGAGCTGGTCATCGCGACCAAGGCGGGCAGCGTGCCGGAACCGGACCGGCGGTTCAACGGCTCGCGCGGACATCTGCTGTCCGCGCTGGACGACTCGCTGGACCGGCTGGGCACCGACTACGTGGACCTGTGGCAGGTGCATGCCTTCGACCCGGCGACCCCGCTGGAGGAGACCCTGCAAGCCGTGGACCTGGCGGTCAGCAGCGGCCGGGCCCGGTACGCGGGGGTCTCCAACTTCTGCGGCTGGCAGCTGGCGAAGGCCGCGACCTGGCAGTTGGCGGCCCCCGGCGTACGGACCCGTCTCGCCTCCACCCAGATGGAGTACTCCCTCCTCCAGCGGGGCGTGGAGCGGGAGGTCCTGCCGGCCGCCCTCGATCTCGGGATCGGCCTGCTCCCCTCCTCCCCGCTGGGCCGCGGCGTGCTGACGGGCAAGTACCGGGAGGGCACGCCGGCGGACTCCCGGGGGGCGTCGCAGTCCCTGGCCGCCTTCGTGGATCCGTACCTCGACGAGGCGGCGGGCCGGATCGTGGACGCGGTGGCGACGGCGGCCCGGGGGCTGGCCGTGACCCCGCTGGAGGTGGCCCTGGCGTGGGTCCGGGACCGGCCGGGGGTGGTCGCGCCGATCGTCGGAGCCCGGACGTCCACACAGCTGGGGGCGGCGCTGTCGGTGGAGGCCCTTAGTCTTCCGGGGGAGATCTGCCAGGCGCTGGACGACGTTTCGGCGCCCGTGCACCGCTACCCCGACCAGGACTGGAGCACGCTGTGAGTACGGACCGCCGAGCCGCTGCCGCGGAAGAACCCGGGGACACGCCGACCCCTGCCGCCGCCCCGGCGCCCAAGGCGGACCCGTCCCCCGACCCGGTGCCCGCGCCGACGGCGGACACGGAACCGGGAGCTGAGCCCCACGTCCCCACCGACCCGGCCGGCCCTGAGGCCGGTGGCGCGGCCGAGGCGGGGGCGAGGTCCGCGCCACACGCGGACGCCAACGCCGGGGCGGAGCCCGACGGTTCACCCCCGGCGGACGGCGCGGCGGACCCGGCGCCGGACCCCGGCGCGGCCGACGCCGAACCGGGGCCCGCACCCCGTACGAACGAGGAATCCGGGGCGGAGCCCCACGTCCCCACCGACCCGGCCGGCCCTGAGGTCTGCGTGGGTGAGGTGGAGGCGGAGCCCGACGGCTCCGTGGACTCGGGGACGCGGGCCGGCGCGGCCGACGCCGAACCCGGGACGGAGGCCGACGGCTCCGCCGGTACGCCCCCGGAAGGGCCCGCGCCCGCGTTGAGCGAGGCGGCCGCCGAGCTGGCCGCGCAGAAGCTCGAGCGGGAGCGGATCGCGCGGCGGAAGGCGGAGCGGGAGGCTCCCGTCGAGGCGGGCGGCAAGCTCAGCGGCCGGGCCGCCGATCTGCTGGCCGCCGTACGGGCCGTGGAGAGCGGCGCGAAGCCGTCCGCCCCCGTGTACTTCGACGAGGCTCCGGCCGCGCCGCGCAAGGCGGCCCCGGCTCCCTCCCGTCCGGTCCCGGCCCCGGCCCCGGCTCCCGCTCCGGCGCCCTCCGTCGGGGACGTCGACGCCGTACGCGCCGTCCTGGCGCGCGGCGGAGCCCCCGAGCCTCTGGCCGCCCCGGCGGCCACGGCCCTCGGCGACGGCGCCGCCGAGGCGCTCACCGAGGACCCCTGGCGGCTGCTGGCGGTCCCCGGGGTGCGCCCGGCCCAGGCGGACGGCTTCGCGCAGGCCCTGCTGGGCCCGGCGGCGGGTCCCGGCGACGAACGCCGCAGCGCGGCCCTGGTGGGCTGGCTGCTGGCCCAGGCCGCCGTCAAGGGGCACACCGCCCTCGACGCCCCGCTCCTGGAGAAGGCCCTGGCCCAGTACGGCGTACCGGAGCCCGCCGGGGCCCTCGAACAGGCCATCGGCGAGGGCGCCGTGCTCGTGTTCCACGAACCGCTCGCCGACGCCACCCCCGTCGCGCAGGACACCGACGACACCGAGCAGCCCGTACGCGTCCTCGTGGGCCTGGAGGAGTACGCGCTGGCCGAGGAGAGCCTGGCCGACGGGCTGGCCCGGCTGGCCGGCACCTTCGGCGACCCGGCGGACTGGGACAAGGCCGCCACCGGACCCGGCTCCGAGCTGATCCGGGCGGCCGCCGCCCACGGCCTGGTGGCCCACACCGGCGGCGAGGCCGCCCGCGCCGAGCCGCGGGCCCTGGTGGCGGCCGCCCGGGAGCTGGGGCTGCGGGCCTGCCTGGCCGCGCACGCGCCCGCCGAGGGCGCCGTCACGGTGGCCGGCCTGCTCGCCGGGGCCGAGGGACCCGGCCGGGACGCCGACGGGCGGTTCGCGCTGGACCTCCTCGTGGTGCTGGACGCGCCGCAGCTGGACGTGGAGACGGCGGCCGCGCTGGTCGAGTCCGTGCCGGACGGGGCCCGGCTGGTGCTGTCCGGGGACCCCGGCGTGCTCGGATCCGCCGGGCCCGGGCGGGTGTTCGCCGATGTGCTGGCGGCTCTCTTCTGCCCCGTGGTGGTCTCCCGTACGCCCGATCCCGGCCCGCTCGGCGAGCTGGTCTCGGGCGTCGGGGTCGGGGAGCTGAACCGGGTCGACGCTCCCGGCAAGGAAGTCGTCATCGTCCCGGTGCGCGACGCCGGGGAGGCGGTGCACCGCACCGTGCAGCTGGTCGCCGAGTCGGTGCCGCGCGCCTTCGCGATCCCGGCGGACGCCGTGCAGGTCATCACGCCCGGCCATGGCGGCGCGGCGGGGACCCGGGCGCTGAACGCGGCCCTCAAGGAGCGGTTGAACCCCGGCCCCGGCCGGTTCGGCGGCTTCGACCCGGGCGACCGGGCCGTCCACGTGCCGTCTCCGGGGCGGGCGCTGCCAGCCCGGGTGGTGTCGGCCGACGCTCAGGGGCTGCACCTGGACATCGCGGGGGCACGGGTCGTCGTACCGCAGGAGCGGGTGGAGTCGCAGGTGCGGCACGGCTGGGCGGTGACGGCGCACCAGGCCGTCGGCGCGCGCTGGCCGGCGGTGGTCGTCGTCCTTCCGGGCGACGCGGCACAGGCCCTGTCGCGGGACTGGGTGTACACGGCCTTCGGGCGGGCCGAGCGGCACCTTTCCGTCGTCCACGGGGTGGATCAGGCGCTGCCGAACGCGGTGGCGAACGTACTGCCCAAGCCGCGTACGACCCGGCTGACGGCCCTGCTGCGGGCCTTGGCGGCGGCCGCCGAAGAGCCCCAGCCGTAGCCGTGCCCCCGCCCGGCACGGGCCGGGGCACGGCGCGGGCGTCAGGCCGGTGCCATACCGGGCTCGGCGGTCTCTTCGTCGTCCGCTTCGTCCGCGTCGACCGCGTGGTCCTCCGCGTCCTCGGCGTCCTCGGCGTATTCCGGCTCCTCGTCGAAGACGGAGCTCACGTCGAACCGGTGCAGGACGTCCTGGGCGTCGGTCTGCCCGAAGGGCGAGTCGAGCCAGTCCCCCGGTTCCGCGACCTCCTCCAGGGCCGCGATCCAGAGGGTGGAGTCGCCTTCCTCCAGGCCGAACTCCTTGTACCGGGAGGCGATCTCGTCGGGCTCGTACTCCCCGAAGAGCACGCCGAGCGCCCCGGCCGTGCTGCCGTCGTCGGCGAGCTCGGCATCCTGGTCGTGCGCGGCGACGCGCTCGGCCTGGGCGATCAGCCGGGCCGGTTCGACGACGGCGTAGTCGCGGCGGATGAGCACGCTGAAGGCGGCGGGCTCGGCGGGGCCGGTGTACGGGACACCCTCATCGGGTGTCGGGATCTCGAAGGGGGTGACCTCGTCGTAACGGTCGTAGAGGAGTTCGTCGTACTCCTCCGCCGCGGCGGCGAGTTCGTTGAAGGCGGCGTAGACGGCCGGGTCCTCGTCCCCGACCCTGCTCTCGACCGCGGCGAGGTGGCGGTCGAGAGCGGACTTGACCACCTCGGCGGCGGCGCGTACCTCGGCAACAGTGGGCAGAGCGGCATCAGACATGGAGCAGACGCTATCCGTAGCGGGCCTCTCCCCGCACAATAGATGCGATGCCGGAATACGAATTCGTCGACGTGTACGTGCCTCGCGGGGTCCCCCGCCAGGAGGCGACCCGACTCTTGACCGACCACGCCGAGTACGGCCACTGGGAACTCGACCGCCTGACGTTGCACCGCGACGGAAGCCGCCGGGTGCGCTTGCGGCGGCGGATCATCCGCCAGGTCCGCGCCACATGGTGACGCGGGCCCCTGGAACGGAGCCCGCGTCGTGAATGCCCGTCAGGCGGCGTTGCGCGCCCGCCGGTAGAGCACCGCGCCGCCCAGCAGCAGGCCGCCCGCGAGCGGGACACCTGCCGTCAGGACGTCACCGGATCCGGTGGCGGCGAGCTCCGCCCCCTGGCTGGAGGCGTCAGCGACGGCCCTGTCCGTCCTGATGGGCGTGACGGATCCCGTCGCGGGGGTGGTGGAGGTGCCCGGCGTGACCGGCTTCTCCGTCCCCGGCGTACCGGGCTTGCTGGGCTTGCCGGGGTTGTGCCCGCCGGGCTTGCCGGGCTTGCCCGGCTCTTCGTCGCACGGCTCCTCGTCCCCGCCGCCCGGGTTGTCGGGGTTGCCCGGGTTACCGGGGTGGCCGGGGTTACCCGGGTGGCCGGGGTTACCGGGGTGGCCGGGGTTACCCGGATTGCCAGGGTTACCGGGGTTACCCGGGTTGCCGGGGTTACCCGGGTTACCCGGGTTACCCGGGTTGCCGGGGTTACCCGGGTTGCCGGGGTTACCCGGGTTACCGGGGTTACCCGGGTTACCGGGGTTACCCGGGTTACCCGAGTTGTTGGCGCAGCTGTTCCCGAAGGCCGGGTTCAGCAGGCCGATCACGGAAACCGTGTTGCCACAGACGTTGACCGGCGCGTTCACCGGCGCCTGTACGTTGTTCCCGGACAGCACGCCCGGGGAGTTCGCGGCCTGTCCGGAAGCTCCGGATTCCGCATGCGCGTAACCACCGCCCAGCGCGAGGACACCCCCCGCGGCCGCCATGGTGATCAGCGTCTTCCTGGTGACTTGAACCTGTCGTCGCATCTGCACTCGTCGTCCCCTGTTGTGTACGTTTCGGCCGGCCCACGGGTTCCCCTGCCTCGTACGCCGGCCATGGCGATTTTTCGGGCCGGAAAGCCTGGTGGCCCCGGAGCGCTGGAATGCGCTCCGGGGCCAGGACTTCAGACGCGTCAGGCGTTGACGCAGGTGTTGCCGAAGGCCGGGTTCAGCAGGCCGATCACGTTAATCGTGTTACCGCACACGTTCACCGGGATGTGCACCGGGACCTGAATGACGTTGCCGGACGCGACACCGGGGGAGTGGACTGCCGCACCCTGGGCGCCGGCGTCGGCGACGGCCAGACCCGCTCCCGCGAGAACCAGACCACCGGTAGCAGCCGCAGCGGCGACAACCTTCTTGAGCATTGTTCCTCCTAGTAGGCAAGTGCGGTCCCAGCCGCGGACCGCACCACCTGTAACGAGGAGTTGCCACCGGGGCTACGAGCGTATGAGCGCATTCACTCTTCTCAGTGGAATCCGTACGCCTTTCCGATTCCTAGGCGTGGTCGATGAACCGGTCGAGCACCCGCACGCCGAACTTCAGACCGTCGACCGGCACCCGCTCGTCCACGCCGTGGAACATCCCGGCGAAGTCCAGCTCCGGCGGCAGCTGCAGCGGCGCGAAGCCGAAGCAGCGGATGCCGAGGTCGTCGAAGGACTTCGCGTCCGTACCGCCCGAGAGCATGTAGGGGACGGCTCGGGCGATCGGGTCCTCCGCCTTGAGGGCGCTCTGCATGGCGTCGACGAGCTTCCCGTCGAAGTCCGTCTCCAGGGCCTTGTCCGCGTGCACGTCCTCCCGCTTCACGCGGGGGCCGAGGATCCGGTCCAGGTCGGCGAAGAACTCGTCCTCGTAGCCCGGCAGGAAGCGGCCGTCCACATGGGCCGTGGCCTGGCCGGGGATGACGTTGACCTTGTACCCGGCGCCCAGCATCGTCGGAGCGGCCGAGTTGCGCAGCGTCGCGCCGACCATCTTGGCGATCCCGCCGAGCTTGGCGAGGGTGGCGTCCATGTTGTCCGGGTCGAGCGGGGTTCCGAGCGCGTCCGAGAGCTCGTCGAGGAAGGACCGTACGGTCTTGGTCACGCGCACCGGCCAGGTGTGGCGCCCGAGCCGCCCCACGGCCTCGCACAGCTCGGTGATGGCGTTGTCGTTGTTGGTCATCGACCCGTGGCCCGCGGTGCCCTCCACCGTGAGCCGCATCCAGTGCATGCCCTTCTGGGCGGTCTCGACGAGGTAGAGCCGCAGGTTCTCGTTCACGGTGAAGGAGAAGCCGCCGACCTCGCCGATCGCCTCGGTGACCCCCTCGAAGAGCCCGGGGTGCTTGTCCACGAGGTGGCGGGCGCCGTAGACGCCGCCGGCCTCCTCGTCCGCGAGGAAGGCCAGCACGATGTCCCGGGGCGGCTTGCGCCCGCTGCGCATGCGGTCGCGGACGACGGCCAGCGTCATCGCGTCCATGTCCTTCATGTCGACCGCGCCGCGGCCCCACAGGCACCCGTCGGCGATCTCGCCGGCGAAGGGATCGTAGGTCCAGTCGGCGGCATTGGCCGGGACCACGTCGGTGTGCCCGTGGATCAGCAGCGCCGGCCGCGACGGGTCCTCGCCCTCGATCCGGGCCACGGTCGAGGCGCGCCCCTTGTGCGACTCGAAGATCTGCGGCTCCAGCCCCACCTCGGCCAGCTGCTCCGCGACCCACTCGGCCGCCTTGCGTTCACCCGGACCCGAGTGGTCGCCGTAGTTGCTGGTGTCGATCCGGATGAGGTCCCGGCAGAGGTCGACGACCTCGTCCTCGCCGGAGACGGTCCTGCCCGCGCCCGATTCGCTCACGCTGCTTCCTCCCACTGATCAGTGCCGACTGCCTCCCCCATCCTCCCGCTCCGGGCCGCTCTCCCCAAGGGCGATCCAGGTCACCGGGGGGTGTGATCGGGGCCCCCGGAATGTTTGGTAATGTTTTCCACGTCGGAACGGCCCGCGAGGGACGCGAGACAGACACCTTGTCCGGGTGGCGGAATGGCAGACGCGCTAGCTTGAGGTGCTAGTGCCCTTTATCGGGCGTGGGGGTTCAAGTCCCCCCTCGGACACAGAGAGAGAAGGACCCCGCTTCGGCGGGGTCCTTCTTCGTTTTCCGGCGGAGTGGGCGGGGACGGGCTGGGGACGACGAGGCCCCCGGGCCGGGAGCGGATCCCGGCCCGGGGGCCTCGTGGGCGGTGGGGTGGGTCAGCCGCGGGACGCGGCGATCGCGGCCACGCGGCCGCGGACCAGGAACCAGCCGCCGACGAGGGCGGCGCCGATGAGCGGGACGCACAGGACCGTGGTACGGCCGACGCCGCCGTCGCACCACATCAGGACCAGGACCGTGGCGAGGAAGACCAGCGTGACGATCTGGGTGTACGGGGCCCAGGGCAGCCGGTAGGAGGGGCGTTCCAGGAGGCCCTGCTTCGCGCGGCGCCAGAAGTGGAGCGAGCACAGCATGACCATCGCCCAGGTGCCGAGGATGCCCAGCGAGGCGAAGTTCAGGACGATCTCGAAGGCCTCCTCCTCCATGTAGTAGTTCAGGACGACGCCCGCGACGCCGAAGGCGGCGGTGAACAGGACGCCGCCGTAGGGCACCTTGCCCTTGTTCATGACGCCGGTGAACTTCGGGGCGGAGCCGGACATGGCCATCGAGCGCAGGATGCGGCCGGTGGAGTAGAGGCCGGAGTTCAGGCTGGAGAGGGCCGCGGTCAGGACGACCAGGTTCATGACGCCCGCGGCGCCCGGGATGCCGAGCTTGTCGAAGACGGTCACGAAGGGGCTCTGCGAGGAGGAGTACGCGGTGTAGGGGAGCAGCAGGGCGAGCAGGACGATCGAGCCGACGTAGAAGAGGCCCACGCGCCACATGATCGAGTTGATCGCCTTCGGCATGATCTTCTCGGGGTTCTCGGTCTCGCCCGCGGCGACTCCGCAGAGCTCGACGGAGGCGTACGCGAAGACCACGCCCTGGATGACCAGGAGCATCGGGAGCATGCCGGTCGGGAAGATGCCGCCGTTGTCGGTGATGGTGGCCAGGCCCGGGGTGTGGCCGCCGATCTCGTGGCTGGTGGCGACGAGGTAGATGCCGACGAGCAGGAAGATCACCAGGGCGGCGACCTTGACGAGGGAGAACCAGAACTCCATCTCGCCGAAGTACTTCACCGAGATCAGGTTCGCGGTGAGGACGACGGCGAGCGCGATGAACGCGAGGATCCACTGCGGGACGTCGCTGAACATCGCCCAGAAGTGCGCGTAGGTCGCGGCGGCCGTGATGTCGGCCACGGTGGTCGTCGACCAGTTGAGGAAGTACAGCCAGCCCGCCGTGTAGGCGCCCTTCTCCCCCATGAACTCGCGCGCGTACGAGACGAAGGCGCCGGAGGACGGGCGGTAGAGGACGAGCTCGCCGAGGGCGCGGACCACGAAGAAGGCGAAGACGCCGCAGACCGCGTAGGCGATGGCGAGGGAGGGTCCGGCGCCGGCGAGCCGGCCTCCGGCTCCGAGGAACAGGCCGGTGCCTATCGCTCCGCCGATCGCGATCATGTTGATGTGGCGGGACTTGAGGTCCTTGCTGTAGCCCTCGTCGCCGGCGTCGACATGGCGGGAAGACGCCGGGGCGGGAGCCTCGGTCAAGGTGCGGTCACTCATGTATGACTTCGCCTTCGTGGGTGAAAGGACGGCAGGCCGGATCGCCGCGCAGGTGAGCTGGGTGGTGTCACATGTGACGGGATCCGGTGATGTGGTCGCACCAGGAGACCATGGGGTTCCGCCACCTTCCAAAATCCGGCCATGCGCACGGAAGCCCCCGGCGACCATGGAAACGGTCGCCGGGGGCTTCTCGAAGGCACGAATGCGAGGCTACGGGCCTCAGTCTCGCGGGGTGGACTCCGCGGCCTGGTCGAGCCGGAAGGCCTCGTTGCCCAGGCCGATCCGGGCGTGGACCTCGGGTCGGCGGGACTTCAGGAGCAGCCCGTGGACCAGGCCGGCCAGTGCGGCGACGGCGACGATGGCGGGCAGCGCCCAGCTGAGCGCGGAGCCCTGCTCGGCGCCGACCAGGACGGCGAAGTCCTTGACGGTGTAGACGGCGATGCCGATCAGGGCGAGGCCGGCGATGCCGGCCGCGGCGAGCCGCCAGATCTGGGCGCCGGCGGTGCCCCGGCGGACGAAGAAGGCGATGACGGCGACGGAGGCGGCGGCCATCAGGACGGTCACGCCGAGGGCGCCGACGCTGCCCATCCAGGTGAACAGGTGCAGGACGGGGGCGGTCGGGTCGCCGGTCGGCATGTCGTCGGTCAGCGCGAAGAGGATGACGACGAGGGCGGCGACGACCGTCTGGAGGAGGGAGCCGGTGGCGGGGGCGCCGGTGCCGGGGTTGGTCCGGCCGAAGCGGGCCGGGAGCAGGCCCTCGCGGCCCATGGCGAAGGCGTAGCGGGCGACGACGTTGTGGAAGCTGAGCATGGCCGCGAACATGCCGGTGACGAAGAGCACGTGCAGGACGTCGGTGAAGGTGGCGCCGAGGCGGCTCTCGGTGAGCGTGAAGAGCAGACCGGGTCCGGCTTCGGCGGACGTCTTGACGATCTCGCCGGGGCCGGCGGCGACGGTCAGGGCCCAGGCGCTGAAGGCGAAGAAGACGGCGGCGAAGCCGACGGCGAGGAACATCACACGTGACACCACAATGTGAGGCTTGCTGGTCTCCTCGGCGTAGACCGGGGACTGCTCGAAGCCGACGAAGGCGGCGATGCAGAAGCACAGGGCGGTGCCGAGGCCGGCGCCGCCGAGGGTGGCGGGGTCGAAGGCGCTCAGCGACAGGCCTTCGGGGCCGGGCTTGCCGAGGGCGGCGACGTCGAAGATGACGACGAGGGCGACCTCGATGAGGAGCAGGACTCCGAGCACCTTGGCGTTGAGGTCGATCTTCAGCCAGCCGAGCGCGCCGGTGGCGGCGACCGCGATCAGCGCCGGTATCCACCAGGCCAGCTCGGTGTCGAGGTAGGTCGCGAACAGGCCGGAAACCTCGAAGCCGAGGATGCCGTAGACGGCGACCTGCATGGCGCTGTACGCGACGAGGGCGACGAGCGAGGCGGCGGAGCCGGCCGTGGGGCCGAGGCCGCGCGCGATGTACGCGTAGAAGGCCCCGGCGTTGTGCACGTGCCGGCTCATCTCCGCGTAGCCGATGCTGAACAGGGCCAGGACGACGCCGAGGATCACGTAGAGGAGCGGCTGTCCGGCGATGCCCATGACGCCGAAGATCGTGGGCATGACACCGGCGACGACCATCAGGGGCGCGCTGGCGGCGAGTACGGAGAGCAGCAGGCCGGCGGTGCCGAGCCGGTCGGCACGCAGGGCCCGGTCCTGGCCCTTGTACGTGCGGATCTCGGCCGGGTCCGGTTCGGTGAGCGTGGTGGATCTGCCCGTCGGCATGGCGGGGGTCCTTTCGGGGAGCGGTCTCGAGCGAGCGGTGGTCAAGCGCTGTGTGAGCGGTGCGGTGTCCGGGCGGCGACCGCGCGGTGCCTACGCGGTGCCTACGCGGTGCCGAGCGCGGCGCTGCGCGCGGCGAGGAAGGCCTTGTGCGGGTCGCGGTCCGGGTAGGACCACGGAGCGGGGGTGGCGTGGCTGCCGATGCGGTGGAAGAGCGCGGCGGCCTCGGCCGGGCGGCCCTCGCTGAGCTTGGCGTGGGCGAGGAAGTTGAGGTCGACCCGGTTGCGGGGGTGGTCCTCGCGCTCCCACTCCAGCCACCAGTCGAAGGCCGAGCGCAGCACCTGGCGCGCGCGGCGGCCGGACCAGTGCTCGGTGACCGCCTCGGGGCTGGTGTGGCCGTGGGCGGCGGCGAGGACCCGGTAGCGCTCGGCGTGGGCGATGACGGGGAGCACGGCCAGCGGGGAGTCGGCCGGGGACTCCTCGGCGGCCCAGGCCGCGAAGTCGTAGACCTCGTGGAGCGGGTCGTGGCCGGAGGCGGGCGTGCGCTCGGCGAGGCGGGCGACCATCAGGTGGTGGGCGTGGTGGTGCTCGCGGTGGCGGGCCCGCACCTGGTCGAAGTGACGGCTGAACTCCTCCTCGGTGCCGAAGGCGCGGGTGAGCATGAGCAGGCCCAGCCAGGGGGTGGGGTCGGCGGGGAGCAGGCCGGCGGCGCGGCGGCAGGCCTCCTCGGCGGCCTCGGGGCTGCCCTTGCGGCGCAGGGCGGTGAAGACGGACGCGCAGGCGAGGAGGGTCGCGGCGTCGGCGCTGTCGGGTTCGGCGAGCAGCCATTCGCGGGCCCAGGCGGTGGCGGCCGGGGTCTCGGCGAGGACGACGATCCGGTGGCCGCGGCGGTCCCAGTCGTCGCCGGTGCCGACGAGCAGGGTACGGGCCTTGGACCAGCGTCCCTGCGTGAACTGGCCGCGTACGTCGACCAGTTCGATGTCGCACAGGGCGGGGTCGAAGAGCTGGGCGTCCCGTTTGCGGGCGCGGCCGAGGGGCGGCGGAGGCGGGGACATCCGCGGATTCCCTCCAGGACGCGGGCGCGGGTGGACGACGTACGTGGGAGCACGCACGGAGTTGGTCTGGCTCGTACGGCTGGATCATGCCGTAAGCGATACGGATGATCACGCACAGCAAAGCGGTACGCACAGCTCCGCGTCAAGGTCCAGGCCGGCGCGTGGCGAGTTTCAACTGGTGCGGTGACCGGGTGAGTTGGGGGGCTTGTGGCGATTCGGGCAAGAAGGGCGCGCAGGGGAGGGAGGTGCGTAGGGTGGGCGCATGACCCACCACGACGATCTCCAGCCGTACCTGTTGGGCTTCCCCGGGCCGCAGCGCGACCGACTGGTGGCGGCGGTGCTGAGCGGGGCGAAGACGGCGTCGACGGAGCTGCTGCGGGAGTACGAGGCCGAGGGCGAACCGCTGCCGGTGGCAGGCGGGCGTACGGTGCTGGTGGATTCCGGGGAGCGTCCGCTGGCGGTCCTGGAAATGACGGAGGTACGGGTGCTGCGGCTGGCCGAGGTGGACCTGCGGCACGCGCGGGACGAGGGAGAGGGTTTCGCGTCGGTGGCCGAATGGCGTGCCGCGCACGAACGGTTCTGGAACGGCGTGCCGCCGCAGGCCCAACCCGGCGGCCCGCACCACACGGTGGACGACGACACTCAGGTGGTGGCGGAGCGGTTCCGTGTGGTGGAGCGGCTGGCCTGACGGGAGGGGGCGGGGCCGGGCAGGGTGGGGCCCGGCCCGGCGCCGCGGGCGGGGTCAGGAGACCGCCCGCGCCGCCGCGCGGCCCGCCGCCCGGCCGGAGAAGACGCAGCCTCCGAGGAAGGTGCCCTCCAGGGCGCGGTAGCCGTGGACGCCGCCGCCGCCGAAGCCCGCCGCCTCCCCGGCGGCGTAGACGCCGGGGAGCGGTTCGCCCGCCGGTGTCAGGACGCGGGAGGACAGATCGGTCTCCAGGCCGCCCAGCGACTTGCGGGTCAGGATCGACAGCCGGACGGCGATCAGCGGGCCCGCCTTGGGGTCCAGGATGCGGTGGGGGGCCGCAGTGCGGATCAGCTTGTCGCCGAGGTACTTGCGCGCCCCGTGGATGGCCGTCACCTGGAGGTCCTTGGTGAAGGGGTTGGTGATCTCTCGGTCGCGGGCCACGATCTCGCCGCGGACCGTGTCCTCGTCGAGGAGGTTCTCCTTGGTCAGTTCGTTCATCCGGCGGACCATCGCGGACAGGTCGCGCTCGACGATGAAGTCGGCGCCCTGCTCCATGAACGCCTTGACCGGCCCGGGGACCGCCTGGCGGGCGCGGTCGATGACGTCGCGGATCGACTTCCCGGTGAGGTCCGGGTTCTGTTCGGAGCCGGAGAGGCCGAACTCCTTGCCGATGATGCGCTGGTTGAGCACGAACCAGGTGTGGTCGTGGCCGGTCTTCATGATGTGGTCGAGGGTTCCGAGGGTGTCGAAGCCCGGGAAGAGCGGTACGGGCAGCCGCTTGCCGGTGGCGTCCAGCCAGAGCGAGGACGGGCCGGGCAGGATGCGGATGCCGTGCCGGGACCAGATCGGGTCCCAGTTCTCGATGCCCTCCGTGTAATGCCACATACGATCCTTGTTGATGTGGCTGGCGCCCGCCGCCTCCGCGATGCCGAGCATCAGGCCGTCCACGTGCGCCGGGACTCCGGAGAGCATCCGCTCGGGCGGGGTGCCGAGTCGGGCCGGCCACTGCTCGCGGACGAGGTCGTGGTTGCCGCCGATGCCGCCGCTGGTCACGATCACCGCCTGGGCCCGCAGGGTGAAGGACCCGGTGCTCTCGCGACTGCTCGCGGTGCCGCGTACCGCGTCGGATGACACAAGAATGTCACCGGTGACGGTGTCCACCACACCGTCCGTGGTGGACAGTCCGGTGACCCGGTGGCGGAACGCGAACCGGACCAGCCCGCGGGCCGCCCCCGCCCGGACCCGGCGTACGAAGGGCTCCACCAGACCGGGCCCGGTGCCCCAGGTGATGTGGAAGCGGGGGACGGAGTTGCCGTGGCCGTTGGCGTCGTAGCCGCCGCGTTCCGCCCAGCCGACGACGGGGAAGAAGCGGACGCCCTGGGCGTGCAGCCAGGACCGCTTCTCACCGGCCGCGAAGTCGACGTAGGCCTCGGCCCAGCGGCGCGGCCAGGCGTCCTCCTCGCGGTCGAAGCCGGCGGTGCCGAACCAGTCCTGGAGGGCGAGGTCGCGGTTGTCCTTGATCCGCATCCGGCGCTGCTCCGGGGAGTCCACGAAGAACAGCCCGCCGAAGGACCAGTGCGCCTGCCCTCCTATCGACCGCTCGGGCTCCTGGTCGAGGAGGATGACCTTGCGGCCCGCGTCGACGAGCTCGGCGGTGGCCACGAGACCCGCGAGCCCTGCTCCGATCACGATCACGTCAGCGTCGTACGTCATGCGTTGCCCGTCCTCCGGTCGGTGGTGGGGCAGATCCTTGGCTACGGAGCGGTAACCAGTCAACAGCGGTGGTTGGATGACTGTGTGAGCGCCGCTGATGAAGTGCTGGACGTGGTGGACCGTGACGACCGGGTCGTCGGGCAGGCCCGGCGGGGCGAGGTGTACGCCAGAGGCCTGATCCACCGGTGTGTGTTCGTGCAGGCCAGGGACGCGCGGGGGCGGATCTTCGTCCACCGGCGGACCGCGTCGAAGCTGGTGTTCCCCGCGCACTACGACATGTTCGTGGGCGGGGTGCTGGGCGCCGGGGAGAGCTACGCGCGAGCGGCGCTGCGGGAGGCCGAGGAGGAGCTCGGCGTCCGGGGCCTGACGCAGCCGACGCCGCTGTTCAGGTTCCTGTACGAGGGTCCCGGCGGGGCCTGGTGGTCGTCCGTGCACGAGGTGCGGTGCGTGCTGCCGGTGGCTCCGCAGGAGTCGGAAGTGGACTGGCACACGTGGCTGTCGCAGGAGGAACTGGACCGCCGGGTCGCCGACGGCGAGTGGGCGTGGGTACCGGACGGCCTGGAGGCGTACCGGCGGCTGACGGCCTTCCGCCGCCGCTAGCGAGTGTCGTCAAAGTAGCTCCGGCCGCCCGAAGGGCCAGGAGGGACTTTGGCCGTGCCCGGGGATCTTCGTGGATCGGCCCGCGTCGTCCGGTGCCCGTACAGGGCCCGGAACGTCCCCTCACGAGCCCCGGGTGGCCGACGGATTACAGGCCGAGCACCAGCACGATCACGACTGTCGGCGGGACCAGCGCGACCCACCCCGCCCCACGGCGCGCCCTGGCCAGGACGGGACGGCGGGGGGACGTCCGGGAGGCCACCACGAGCAGCGGGGTCGCCGTCCAGGACGCCCACCAGCAGGCAATGACGACCGCCACGGTCCGGGGGTGGGCGTCCTCCTCGGCCATCGGAGCCAACGCGCCGAAGAAGAAGGCCACGGGAATCAGGAGCACGGTCACGACCGTGGTCCACACCGGCACCGGGCGGCCGGCGGTCTGGGCTGGGGCTGTTTCGTGCATAGGGACAAGCCAAGCGTTTCCGAACGCCGCTTCGCCTGCGCGCGCGTACTCAGGTCCGGCCGGTCCCCGTACTCAACTCGCCGGGACGGCTGACCGGGCCTCGGCCCGAGGCTCAATCCACCAGGGCGGCCCCGCGCGGGTCGATCGGTGTGAGTACTCCGAGCCGGTCCTCGACCGCCTGTGCCGCGTCCAGGCACAGGTCCTCCCGGAAGGCACGTCCGATGATCTGGACTCCGCACGGCAGACCGTCGGCCGCCCCGGTCGGGACGGCCACGGCTGGCACGCCCACGAAGCTGGTCACGGTGCACAGCCGCATTCCCGCGCCGACCCGGTCCCGGCCGGCCCTGTCGCGTGACTCCAGCCCCGGCTCGACCGGCGGCTCGGTGAACGACGGGCCGAGCAAGAGCGGGTACTCGTCGAGGAATTCGGCCCACGAGCGGCGGATGTTCATCCAGGTGCCCATCAGCTTCATGAACTCGTCCGCGCTCGCGGGCGGTGTCCGCTCCATCGTCATCGCGATGTAGCGGTCCCCGCCCTTGCCGAGCAGCCCGCGTACCGCCGGCCAGGTGGGGGCGAACTCGGTCACGGTGATCCGGCCGTACGCGTCGAGGGCCTCCTCCAGCCGGGGTACGTCCTGCACCTCCCGTACGTCGTATCCGGCGTCGCGCAGTGCCTCGGCCGCGGCCTCGACGGCTGCGCGCACCGCGGGGTGGACGCCGTGCCCGCCCGGGTCCGCTACGACCGCGACCTTCACCGGTCCCGGGAGCGGGGGGCCATAGGCGGGCACCGGTACGGCCCGCGGGTCGCGCGGGTCGGTGCCGGTCAGCACCTCGTACGCCAGCCTCAGGTCACCCACCCTCCGGGCCAACGGGCCGTCGGTCACCAGCATCTGGGATGCCGGGCCGGGGTCGTCCGGGCCGAGCACGCGGTGGTCGGCGGGGAAGCGCCCGGTGGTCGGCTTCAGCCCTGCCACTCCGCAGAACTGGGCCGGGATGCGGATCGAGCCACCGGAGTCGTTGCCGAGGCCGAGCGCCGCCATGCCCGTGGCAACGGCCACCGCGTCGCCTCCGCTGGTGCCGCCCGGAGTGCGGCTGCGGTCCCAGGGGTTGGCCGTGTCGCCGAACAGCTCGCTGCGCGTGTGCATTCCGGCCAGGATCAGGGTCGGTACGTTGGTGTGCCCGATCGGAATGGCTCCGGCGGCACGGAGCCGCGCGACCGGGGGCGCGTCGGCGGCCGCCACCAGATCGCGGAAGCGCTCCACGCCGAAGGTGGTCGGTACGCCTTCGACCGCCGTGGTCTCCTTCACCGTGAACGGCACGCCCGCGAGCGGCCCCAGCACCTCGCCCGCCGCCCGTCTGCGGTCCGTGTGCGCCGCGGCCTCGCGCGCTCGCTCCGCCAGGAGCTGGGTGACCGCGTTCACCTGCGGGTTGACCGCGGCGATGCGCTCCAGATGGCTGTCGACCACTTCGACGGCCGACGCGGCTCCGCTGCGTACGGCCTCCGCCTGCGCGGCGGCCGACCTCTGCCACAAGGTGTCCTGCATGGCTGTATCTCTCCCCGTCCTCGTTTCGATGCGCTCGCATCGGAACAATAGCCGGGAACCGATGCGCTCGCATCGAATAGACTGGGCGGCACGACGTCGGGCGGTGGAACAGGGAGGCGACCGGGCATGCCCAGGCAGGTGGACCACGAGAGCCGACGCCATCTCATCGCCGAGGCCGTCTGCCGACTCGCCGACGAACGCGGGCTGGAGGGCGTGACCCTGCGCGACGTCGCCGCCCGCGCACAGGTGTCGATGGGCGCCGTCCAGCGGTGCTTTCGCACCAAGGAAGAGATGCTGGTATTCGCTCTCGGGCACATCGGGGAGAGGATCAGCGAACGCGTGCGGGCCCGTCTCGTCAGGAGCCCGGCCCAGTCGGCCGCGTCCGCCCTGGGCCACGCGGCCACCGAGATCTCACTGCTCCGGGAAGAGCACCGTGCCGAAGCCAGGGTCTGGCTCGCCTTCGTCGCGCAAGCGGCTGTCAACACGGCACTCGCCACGACGCTGAAGGCGAACTACGCGGCCCTGCAGGAGGCGTTCGCCCGTCTCGTCGCGGAAGCCTGCGAGGACGCCGACGGCGCGGTGCCCCTCGACGCCCCGCGAGAGGCCCGCACCCTCCTCGCCCTCGCGGACGGCCTCACCGCACACGTCCTCATCGGCCACCTCAGCCCGCGGCAGGCCCAAGACGTCCTCCATGCCCACCTGGGCAGCCTCTGGGAGAGGCCGGTCCGGCGCACTCCGGAAGCGCTCCGGGGAACTTCTCCGGAGGGCCGGACGTCTCATCAGTGAGCGAGCGGTCACTGAGCGTACGGGGGTAACGGGTATGGCGATCACACTGGCCGAGGAGATCATGCTGCTGTCGCTGGACGACGAGTCCGGCTCGGCGAAGCAGAGGCAAGCCGCCGGCTGGGCAGTGGCGGGGGGAATCCTGCTCGAGCTGGTGCTGGCCGGGCGGGTTGCCGTCGCGGGCAAGTACCTGGAACTGACCGACACGGCTCCGACCGGGGACCAGCTGCTCGACAGTCGGACGGCGCTGATCGAGACCTGGCTGCGGGGTCGCGGCAAGCGCCGGGTGACGGAGTGGCTGACGAAGGACCAGCCCAAGGCCGTCGCCGCGACTCTGGAGAGCCTGTGCGGGCGCGGGGTGGTCGTGGAGGAGAAGCACAGGGCGCTCGGCGTGTTCCCCGTACGCCGTTACCCGGAGGCCGACGGCGCGGTCGAGAGCGAACTGCGGGACCGGCTCCGGGCCGTCGTGGTGGACGGCGCCGAGCCGGACATACGGACAGCGGGCCTCATCACGCTGATCCACTCGGCCAAGCTGCACCGCCTGGCCTTCCCCGACAGCCCCCGCAAGGAGATTGCCGCACGCATGGCGGAGGTCGCCGCCGGGCAATGGGCGGGCGAGAGCGTGCGCGCCGCCGTGCGCGACATGCAGGCGGCGATGGCCGCGGTCACCGTGATGACGATAGCCCTCGCCGGCAGCTAGCTACGGGGTGTCCGGCCACGCCGTCGGCGACCCGCCCGCGCAGCCGGTCCGGGTCCGGTCCCGACGACCCCGGTCCCCGACGCGGCGGGCGGTTCGCCGTAGATTGGGCGGATGATCGACTTCGTCAAGGACGTGCGCCTGTGGTTCGCACCGCAGCGGCTGCGGGACGGGGGCGAGATCCCGGACTATCGGTTCTCCCTCGCCAACGAGCGGACCTTCCTGGCCTGGATCCGGACCGCGCTGGCCCTGGTGGGCGGCGGTTTCGCGGTGGACCAGTTCCTGCCCGACCTGCGGTGGGCGGTGCGGGTCGGGATGGCCGTCGCCCTGCTGGTGGTGGGGGCGGCGTGCGCGCTGCGGGCGGTGAACCACTGGGTACGGTGCGAGCGGGCGATGCGGCAGGGCGAGGATCTGCCGCTGTCGCGGTTCCCGGTAGTGCTGAGCCTGGGGGTCGGGCTGGTCGCCGTCGTGATGGTGGTGGTCGTGCTGCTGGGCTGGACGCGCGGCGGTGAGTGATTCCGCCGCGGGGCGCGATGCGGGGCTTCAGCCCGAGCGGACCCGGCTGGCGTGGCGGCGTACGACACTGGCCTGCTCGGTCGTGGCCGTGCTGGCGCTGCGGCAGGCGCTGAGCGGGTCCGGGTCGCCTGGGGAGGTCGCCGGGGCGGCGGCGGTTGCGCTGACCTGGATGGCCTTCCTGTGGGTGGCGCACCGGCGGATACGGGCGCTCGCCGCGAACAGGCCTCCGGCTCTGAACCCGCGGTCAGCGCTGGGGGCGGTGCTGTGCACGGTGGCGCTGGCGGTGCTCGCGGTGGCGATGGTCTTCTGAGCCGACACGAGCTCGGACCTCGCGGAGCGTTTCGGGCGAAACGGGGCGATCCGCATGAGATTCTCTGCGCCATGACGACCTTGCACCACGAGCACCCCGCGCACGCGCACGCGCACGGCCCCGACTGCGGACATCAGGCGGTCCCGCACGGCGATCACGTGGACTACGCGCACGACGGCCACCTGCACCGGCAGCACTCGGGGCACTGGGACGAGTGCGAGCCCTCTGCGCACAGCCCGCACGCGCGCCACGACCACGCGCACGGCACGCAGTGCGGGCACGCCGCGGTGCCGCACGGCGACCACCTCGACTACCTGCACGACGGGCACCGGCACGCGGAGCACGACGGCCACTACGACGACCACTGACGCCGCCCGACGGCGTCACCCCCGCGTCACCCCCCTCTCCCCCGGCGCCGCCCCGCCTGACAGGATGCTGACCGCCTGTCACAGCAGCCCGGGGAGAGCGCGGATGACCGTCGAAGAGCCGTACCTCGTCCAGCCCGCGCCCGGGGTGTACGCCTACGTCCAGCCGGACGGGGGCTGGTGCCTGAACAACGCCGGCTTCGTGAGCGACGGCGGCCACACGCTGCTCGTCGACACCGCCGCCACCGAGCGGCGGGCGCGGGCGCTCCGCGAGGCCGTCGTGGCGGCCGGGGTGCCGCTGCCCCGGACGGTGGTCAACACCCACCACCACGGCGACCACACCTACGGCAACGGCGTCTTCATCCCCGAGGCGCTGATCCTGGGGCACGACAACGCGCGGGCCGAGCAGCTCGCCGCCGGGCACCAGCTGGAGATGATCTGGCCGGCCACCGACTTCGGCACGATAGAGATCACCGCGCCCGGTCTCACGTACAGCGACCGGATGACCCTGCACGGAGTGCGAGGTCCAGATCCTGCACCCGGGCGTCGCGCACACCACCGGTGACTCGATCGTGTGGCTGCCCCGGCAGCGGGTCGTGTTCACGGGGGACCTCGTCTTCGCCGAGGGCACGCCGTTCCTGGCGATGGGTTCGCTGTCCGGGTCGCTGCGGGCGCTGGAGCTGTTGCGCTCGCTGGGCGCGGAGACCGTCGTACCGGGCCACGGGCCGCTGACCGACGCGTCGGCGTACGAGGCGACCGAGCGCTATCTGCGGTACGTGGCCGAACTCGCCCTCGTCGGGCGGGCGGAGGGGCTCACCCCGCTGGAGAGTGCGCGCCGGGCGGACCTGGGCGAGTTCGCGGCCTGGCGGGAGAGCGAGCGGCTCGTGGCGAACCTGCACCGGGCGTACGCGGAGCTGGCCGGGGAGCCGGAGGGGGCACCCCTGGACATCCTGGCCGTGCTGAAGGACATGACGGTGATGAATCGCGGGACGCCGATTCTCTGTCACGCGTGACATTGCAGGGTGAAAGGTGCTCTTTCAGCGTGCACTCTGGACGGCATACCGACTGGTCGGCATGATGGCTGGCGACAGTCCCGCACTCCCTTGGCCTTCTTGATCTCGCTTTGCTCGACCCTCGTCAACTCCGCACGGAGGTGCGCACCATGACCTCAGCCTCACCCGACCCCCGGGGTCTCGATCTGGAGCGGCTGCGCGGCCATCTCGACAGCGTGCGACCCGGGCTCGTGACCGGGGCGCTGAGCGGCCGGTTGATCGAAGGAGGCCGGTCGAACCTCACGTACGCGGTCACCGACGGCTCCGCCCGGTGGGTGGTGCGTCGGCCACCGCTCGGCCACGTCCTGGCCACCGCGCACGACATGCGGCGCGAGCACCGGGTGATCGCGGCCCTGCACGGGACGGCCGTACCGGTGCCCGAGCCGCTGCTGCTGTGTGAGGACGAGTCCGTGCTGGGGTCGCCGTTCTACGTGATGGAGCACGTGGACGGGGTCCCGTACCGGACGGCGGGCCAGCTCGCCGGGATCGGCGCCGAGCGCACCCGGCGGGCGGCGCTCGGCCTGGTGGACACCCTCGTCGACCTGCACGCGGTGGACCCGCAGGCGGTCGGCCTGGGCGACTTCGGCCGGCCCGAGGGCTTCCTCGACCGGCAGTTGCGCCGCTGGGGCAAGCAGCTCGCGGCCTCCCGGGGCCGGGAGCTCTCCGGCATCGACGAACTGCACGGCGCGCTCGGCCGGGCGCTGCCCGCCTCCCCCACGCCGACCGTGGTGCACGGGGACTTCCGGCTGGACAACGTACTCATCGGCGGGCCGGACGACACGATCCGGGCGGTGCTGGACTGGGAGATGTCCACACTGGGCGATCCGCTGACCGACCTCGGCCTGCTGGTGATGTACAGCTCCGACCTCGGGCTGAGCGATTCGCCGGTGAGCACGACGAGCGGAGCGCCGGGCCATCCCGCGCCCGCCGAGCTGATCGAGCGCTACGCCGTCCGCTCCGGCCGGGACACCGGTGCGATCGCCTGGTACACGGCCTTCGCCTGGTTCAAACTCGCGGTGATCCTCGAAGGCATCCACTACCGCTGGACGCTCGGGCAGACCGTCGGCGCGGGTTTCGACCGGATCGGCGAGCTGGTGCCGGTCTTCATCGAGCACGGTCTGACCACTCTGCAGGAACTCCAGGAAGGCTGAGGCACTCCCCCATGGATTTCGCATTCGACACCCGGACCGAGGAACTCCGCGAGCGGCTGCTCGCGTTCATGGAGGAGTACGTCTACCCGGCGGAAACCGTCGCCGCCGAGCAGCGCGCGCGGCTGGCCTCGCCCTGGGACACCCCGGCCGTCTTCGGTGAGCTGAAGGCCGAGGCGCGCCGCCAGGGGCTCTGGAACCTCTTCTTCGTGGACCAGCACGGGTCGGCCGGGGCCGGCGCCGGGCTGACCAACCTCCAGTACGCGCCGCTCGCCGAGATCACCGGCCGTAGTCCGCACCTGGCGCCGATGGCGACCAACTGCGCGGCGCCGGACACAGGGAACATGGAGCTGTTGGCGCAGTTCGCCACCGAGGCGCAGAAGAAGCAGTGGCTGGAGCCGCTGCTGGCCGGCGAGATCCGCTCGGCCTTCGCGATGACCGAGCCCGAAGTGGCCTCTTCGGACGCGACGAACATCGAGACGCGGATCGAGAGGTCCGCGGACGGTGACGAGTACGTGGTCACCGGGCGCAAGTGGTTCATCTCCGGGGCGATGAACCCGGACTGCAAGATCTTCATCGTCATGGGCAAGACCGATCCGGACGGCGCCGATCCGCGACGCCAGCAGTCGATGATCCTGGTGCCGCGCGACACCCCGGGGGTGGAGGTGCGCCGGGCGATGACGGTGTACGGGTACGCGGACCACGATCACGGTGGACATGCCGAGGTGACATTTGACGGTGTACGCGTGCCCGCCGCGAACCTGATCGGCGAGGAGGGCAGCGGTTTCGCCATCGCCCAGGCCCGGCTCGGCCCGGGGCGCATCCACCACTGCATGCGGCTGATCGGCATGGCGGAGCGGGCGATCGAGCTGATGTGCCGGCGCGCGGTGGGACGTACCGCCTTCGGCAAGGAACTGGCCGCGCAGGGGGTCGTGCAGAACTGGATCGCGGACGCACGGGTGACCGTGGAGCAGTTGAGGCTGCTGGTGCTGAAGACGGCTTGGCTGATGGACACGGTCGGGAACCGGGGTGCGCACACCGAGATCCAGGCCATCAAGATCGCGACCCCGCGCGCGGTCGTCGGGATCCTGGACCAGGCGGTGCAGTTGCACGGCGCGGGCGGGGTGAGCCAGGACTTCCCGCTGGCCGAGCTGTGGGCCGCGGCGCGGACGCTGCGGCTGGCCGACGGACCGGACGAGGTGCACCAGCGTTCCCTGGCTCACCGGGAGCTGAAGAAGTACCGCTGACGGGCACCCCGCCCGGACCCGCGGTCCGGTGTCGACCCCGGACCGCGGTTCCGGGCGGGGGGTCGGTCAAGCGACGCCGAGCCGGCCCGCCGCCGCGTCGATGACCTCGTCCAGCACGTCGCGGGAGCGGACCAGGTCGCCGATCATCCGGTCGATCCGGTCCCGCTCGGCGGCCAGTTCGGCCACCAGTCGCGCAGTGGCGCGCACCGACGGGCCGCCGTCCTCGTCCCGCATGCACGGCAGGATCTGGGCGATCTTCGAGCTGTGCAGTCCGGCCGCGTAGAGCTCCTGGATGCGGATGACGCGGTCGACGGCCCGCTCGGGGAAGTCCCGGTGCCCTCCGGGCGTCCGGTCGCAAGCCAGCAGACCCTGCTGTTCGTAGTAGCGCAGCGAACGCTCACCCACCCCGGTGCGCGCCGCCAGTTCACCGATCCGCATGCCCCACCTCGACTCCCTCAGCAGCCCTTGAATCTGACATCAGTGTCAGGTTTTACGGTACCGGCATGACGCACACAGAGCAGGTCTCCACCGCCGCATCCCGTCTCTTCGAATCCGCCCGCCTCGGCGGCCTGGAGCTCCCCAGCCGCCTGGTCATGGCGCCGCTGACGCGCAACCGCGCCGGGGCCGACGGCGTCCCGGGCGAACTCATGGCCGCCTACTACGCGCAGCGCGCCACGGCCGGTCTGATCATCGCCGAGGCCACCACGCCGAACGCCGTCGGCCAGACGTACCCCCGCATCCCCGGCATCCACACCCCGGCGCAGATCGCCGGCTGGCGCCGGGTCACCGGCGCGGTGAGCGCCGCGGGCGGCCGGATGTTCCTGCAGCTCCAGCACGGTGGCCGGGTCGGCCATCCGGACACCAGCGGCCACATCCCGCTCGCCCCCTCCGCGGTCCGCTTCCCGGAACCGCTGCACACCCCCGGCGGACTCCAGGACGCCGTCGTACCCCGGGAGATGACGGCCGAGGACATCAGGTCCACCGTCGCCGACTTCGCCGCCGCGGCCCGGGCCGCCGTCGAGGCGGGCTTCGCCGGTGTGGAGGTGCACTCCGCCAACGGCCATCTGCTCCACCAGTTCCTCGCGGACAACACCAACCGCCGCACCGACGAGTGGGGCGGTTCGGCGGAGGGGCGGATCCGGTTCACCGTCGAGGTGGTGCGGGCGGTCGCCGAGGCCATCGGCCCGGAGCGGGTCGGCGTACGGATCTCCCCCGGGCTGAACGTCAATGCCGTCGAGGAGGGCGACACCGAGGAGATCTACCCGGCGCTGATCAAGGCCCTGGCGGATCTCGGCCCGGTCTACCTGCACCAGGTGTACGCCGATCCGGACCGGCCCCTCTTCGCGCGGATCCGCCGGGCCTGGCCGGGCACCCTGATCGCCAACCCCCGGCTCTCGCGCGAGGAGGTCGCCGCCGACGGCGGGAAGCGAAGCGCCGAACGCCTGCTGGCGGCGGGGGCCGACCTGGTCGCGCTGGGCCGCGGCTTCCTCGCCAACCCGGATTTCGTGGAGCGGCTGCGTACGGGCGCCCCGCTGAACGAGCTCCGGCCGGAGTTCCTGATGCACGTGCACGGGGCGGAGGGCTACACCGACTACCCCGCGCTGGCGCGGGTGTGAGAGGCCGGGGCGCCGAGGCGCTCCCTACGGCCGCAGGGAGCGCAGCAGCAGGTCCGCGAGGTGGTCGGCGACCTGCTGCGGGGTGAGCGGCCCGTCGGTGCGGTACCAGGTGGACAGGTGGTGGACGGAGCCGAAGTAGTAGTCCACCACCAGGTCTGCGGGGGTGGCCGTGGCGAACACGCCGGTGCGCTGCCCTTCCTCGACCAGCGCCCGGAAGCGCTCGTGGTAGCGCCTGCGCTCCGCCCGCACCTGCTTGTACTTCTCCGGGCTGAGCTGGTGCATCGAGCGGAAGAAGATCATCGCGTCGTCGAGGTTCTCGATCGTGGTGACCACCACGTCGGCGGCCGCGGCGCGCAGCCGCTCCTCCACGGGGGCGTCGGATCCGGCCACCGCGTCGAGGCGCTGCTGCTGGAGGCGCAGCATGCGCGCGTACACCTCGTGCAGCAGGTCGTCCTTGGACCCGAAGTAGTGGTAGAGCGCTCCCTTGGTGACCCCGGCGGCCTCGACGATCTCCTGGACGGAGGTGCGGTCGTAGCCGCGTTCGGCGAACAGCCTGGTGGCCACGGCCAGCAGCCGCTGCGGCACCGGGGTCTCCCGGTTGTCGCCCGCGGGCTCCGTGGTGGTCCTGGCGGCCATGGCGCTCGCCTTCCTTTCCTGATCCCTACCTGCTGCGCTGTACGACTGTCCGACTGTTTTCAGCCGCGTTCGCGCAGTTGCCGTCGCAGGATCTTGCCACTCGTCGTCTGGGGAAGGACAGGCAGGATCTCCACCTGGCGCGGGTACTTGTACGCGGCGATGCGCTCGGCGCAGTACGCGGACAGTTCGGCCGGCTCCACCGAGGCCCCCGGGCGCAGGCTCACGTACGCCTTGACGCTCTCCCCGCGGTACGGGTCCGGGACCCCGACCACGGCCGCCTCCCGTACGGCGGGGTGGGTGTAGAGCACGTCCTCCACCTCGCGCGGCCAGACCTTGAAGCCGGAGGCGTTGATCATGTCCTTCTTGCGGTCGACCACGTAGAGCCAGCCGACGGCGTCCATGAACCCGACGTCGCCGGTGCGCAGTTCGCCGTCCGGGAAGGCCTCGGCGCTCTCGATGGGCAGCCCCCAGTAGCCGGGCACGACCTGCGGGCCGCGGACGGCTATCTCGCCGGTCTCGCCGAAGGGCAGCTCGGCGCCGTGCTCGTCGAGGATCCGGACGACGGTCTCCGCGCCCGGGACGCCGACCGAGAGGGTGCCGGAGACGGGGTCGACGGGGGCTTCGAGGTGGGCGGGGACGGAGGCGCAGGGGGCGGTGCACTCGGTGAGGCCGTAGCCGTTGCGGAGGTAGAAGCCGAAGGTGGCGCGGAGGCGTTCGACGAGCGCGGGAGGGAGCGGGGCGCCGCCGGAGGAGATCACCCGGAAGGAGGCGAAGTGGTCCGGGGTGGCGGCGGGGTGGGCGGCGAGGGCCATGAAGGCGGTGGCCGGTCCGATGGTGTAGGCGGGGCGGTGTTCGAGGAAGGCGTCCAGGACGGTGCCGGCGTCGAAGCGGTGGGCGAGGGCGAGGGTTCCGGCGTTGGTGAAGCAGGCGGTGAGCTCGCAGACCATGCCGGTGATGTGGAAGAGGGGGGCGAGGGCGAAGTAGGTGGCGCCCTCGGGTACAGGGTGACCTGTGACCTGTCGCATTGCGTTGTAGGTGAGCGCGCCGTGCGGGTTCACGGCTCCCTTGGGGGTGCCCGAGGTGCCGGAGGTGTAGCTGATGAGGGCGGTGTCGGTGGCGGTCAGGCCGGGGTCGGGTGGCGCGGTATGGCCCTGGCGGGCCACGGTGGCGAGGTCGGCGGCATCCGGGGCGGCCAGGGGGTCCGCGGCGGGGTCGGCCGTATGCCGGGTGAGGACGCGGGGGTCGTCGCGCGTCTGGAAGTCCAGGTCATCGGCGGTCAGGATGACCCGTACGCCGGTCCCCCGCACCGTCTCGCGCAGGTACGCCGCCCAGGCGCGGCCCTCGCAGAGCAGTCCGGCGGCGCCCGAGTCGCGCAGGATGTGCGCGGCCTCGGCCGACTTGTACATCGGGTTGAGCGGGACGACCACCGCCCCGGCCTTCCAGGCGGCCAGCACGGCGAGGACGAGGTCCGGGGTGTTCTGCAGCATGACCGCGACCCGGTCGCCGCGGCCGATGCCCCGCGCGGCGAGGTGACCGGCGAGGGAGTCGGAGAGGGCGTCGGCCTCGGCGTAGGCGATCCGGCCGTCGAAGTACGCGAGGGCCGGGCGCTCGGGGGCGCGCGCCACGGCGGCGCGGAAGGCGTGCAGCACGCTGGGCGGCGGCGCGACCGGGGCGCGCTGGGCCGCACTCAGCTGCCGCAGCCAGGGCCGCGCGGCGTACCGGGATCCGGACCCGGCGTCGATGTCCGGGGCGGGGTCCGGTGCGGTCAGGGGGGCGGCGGTCACGACGACTCCCACTTCTGCTGGAGGTGGTTCATGCCGCTCAGCCAGCGGTCGGGGTCGGTCGCGCGGGAGGCGTAGTAGTCCGCCACCTCGGGGTGCGGGAGGATCAAGAACCGGCCTTTCTCCATGCCGTCGAACAGCGCGTCCACGACCGCTTCCGGCTCGATCGCGGTCGGCGCCAGGACGAGTTCGCCCGCCGAGCCCGCGGCGGTCAGCATGTCGGTGCGCACACCCTGCGGGCAGATGGCATGGACCTGGACACCGCGGTGGCGGTAGGTCAGCGAGAGCCATTCCGCGAAGGCGAGTGCACTGTGCTTGGTGACACTGTACGGTGCCGCTCCGATCATGGTCAGCAGGCCGGCGGCGGAGACGGTGGACACGAAACGCCCGCTCCCGCGCTCCAGCCAGTCGGGCAGCAGCGTCCGGGCCGCGCGGACATGTGCCATGACGTTGGTGTCCCAGGCCGCCTCCCAGACGGCCTCGTCCACGAACGCGTCGCCGCCCGAGGCGAGTCCGGCGTTGGCGCAGTACACGTCCACCGCCCCGCCGAGGGCCTCACGCGCCTCGGCCGCGATCGTCGACGCGTCTCCCGGCACGGCGATCGCGCGCGCCCCGATCGCGCCCGCCACGGAGGCGGCCCTGGCGGGGTCGAGGTCGTTGACGACCACCGTCGCGCCCTCGGCGGCGAAGCGATGCGCGAGGGCCGCGCCGATGCCGCCGCCCGCTCCGGTGACGACGACTCGCTGGTCCTGGTACACGCTCACGGGGATCACCTTTCGTCACTGACCGCGACTCGGTCCCCGGCAGACTAACCAGTCGGTATGTCGGTACGGAAGGGGTGCGGCACCTAGCGTGGCCGCATGACGCTGTCGCGACGCGGGGTGCTGGGACTGGCGGGAACCATGGGTGCTGTGGGGGCTGTCGGCGCTGCGGGGGCTGTCGGCGCCCTGGGGACGGTCCCGGCCGCGGGCGCGCAGCGGGCCGACCGCGTGCGGACCGGCTTCGAGCGCCTCGCCGCCGACGGGTACGCGGTGCTCGCCGGACAGCGGGTCGGCGTCGTCACCAACCCCACCGGGATCACCGCCGACGCCCGCCACCTGGTCGACGTACTGCACGCGGACGAACGGGTCGACCTGGTCGCGGTGTTCGGGCCGGAGCACGGATTTCGCGGAACGGCGCAGGCGGGCGGTTCGGAGGGCTCCTCGCGGGACCCGGCGACCGGTCTGCCGGTGTACGACACGTACGACAAGAGCGGGCAGCGGCTCGCGGACCTGTTCACGGCGGCCGGCATCGACACGGTCGTCTTCGACATCCAGGACGTCGGGGCGCGCTTCTACACCTACGTCTGGACCCTCTACGACTGCATGCGCGCGGCGGCGCTGGCCGGCAAGGCCGTGGTGGTGCTGGACCGGCCGAACCCGGTGGGCGGCCGCCGGGCGGCCGGGCCGGTGCTGGAGCGGCCGTACGCCAGCTTCGTCGGCCGGGAGCCGATCGCGCTCGCGCACGGGATGACGGCGGCCGAGCTGGCTCTGCTGTTCAACGGCGAGTTCCTGACCGGTGCGTCCTTCCCCCGGGGACCGGTGCGGCTGCGCACCGTACGCATGTCGGGGTGGCGGCGCGAGTCCTTCTTCGGAGCGACGGGGCTGCCCTGGGTGCCGCCGAGCCCGAACATGCCGACGCCGGACACGGCACTCGCATACGCGGGCACCTGTCTGTTCGAGGGGACGAACCTGTCCGAGGGCCGGGGTACGACCACGCCCTTCGAGGTGGTGGGCGCGGAGGGCGTCGACCGGCGGTGGGCGGAGGCAGCGAACGCGCTGGGGCTGCCCGGGGTCTGGTTCCGGGAGGCGTACTTCACGCCCGCCTTCTCCAAGCACGCCGGCAAGGTCTGCGGTGGCGTGCGGCTCGTCGTGCACGACCGGGAGGCCTTCGATCCGGTGCGGGCGGGGATCGGGCTGCTGGTCACGGCGCGAAGGGTGTGCGGCGGCTTCGCGTGGCGGGCGGACCACTGGATCGACCGGCTGACCGGGTCGGACCGGGTACGGACGATGGTGGACGCGGGGGCGGGCGTGGAGGAGATCGCGGGCGACTGGGCGGCGGGGCTGGCGCGGTTCGCGGGGGTCCGGGAGGGGTACCTGCTGTACCCCTGATCCGGGTCCTGGGCCGGGTCCTGTTCAGGGTCCCTGTATCTGGGTCCTGTTTCTGGGTCCTGTTTCTCGGTCCTGTTTCTCGGTCCTGGCGTGCCTTCGATCCGGTGCTGCCGCGGGGCTGGCCGGGTGGCCCTCGCGGCGAGATGCTGCACGCACCGGTCGGTACGGCGCGGAGGGGGACGTCATGACGGACATCGGATTCGGGGTCGGAGTCGGGGTCGGGGTCGGGATCGGGGTCGGGCCGTACCGGGAGCTGACCTTCGACGCCCAGGGCGATGTGGACCCGGCGACGCGGGAGGCGGTGGCCCGGATCGAGGCGACCGATCTGCTGGTCTTCGCGCACGGCTGGAACAGCGATCGGTCCGCGGCCACGCGGCTCTACGACCGGTTCTTCGCTCCCTTCCCGGGACTGGTGGGGTCAGGGGTGCGGCTCGGGTACGTCGGGGTCGTATGGCCGTCGATCCGGTTCTCCGACGAGCCGATACCGGACTTCGAGGCGGCGCGCGGCGCCCTTCCCGGGCCGGACTCCGGGACGGACGACGGGCCGGCGCTGGACCCCGGCACGCGGCGGGCGCTCGGGGAGTTCTGGCCGGGCCGGGAGGCCGAGCTGGACCGGGTCGCCGAACTGCTTGCGGAACGGCCGGATTCGGTGGCGGCCTTCGCCGAGTTCGGGGCGTTGGTACGGGAACTGGCCGAGGCCGACGTCGCGGGCACGGCGGGCACGGCGGCCTCGGCAGCCGCCCGGGAGGTGCCGGCCCTCTTCGCCGAGGACGTCCTGACGGTCTGCCAGGCCCTCGCCGACGCGCTGGCCCAGGCGTCGGCCCAGGCGTCGGCCCAGGTCCAGGCGTCGGCCGCGTCGGCGGATCCGGGTCTCGCGCCCGTCGGTGGAACTCGGCGCGCCCTGTGGGACGGTGCGAAGGAACTGCTGCGCCAGGCGACGTACTACGAGATGAAGAAGCGGGCCGGCGTGGTCGGCGAGCGCGGCCTCGGCCCCGTACTGACAGACCTTGCGGGGCGCCGGCCGGCCCTGCGGATCCACCTGGTCGGACACAGCTTCGGGGCCCGGGTGGTGTCCTTCTCGCTGCGCGCCGTGCCGGACGGCTCGCGGCACCTGAAATCGCTGACACTGCTGCAAGGGGCCTTCTCCCACTACGCGTTCAGCGAGCGTCTCCCCCACGACACGCGCCGCGGCGGCGCCCTGCGGGGGCTCCAGCGCAGGGTGGACGGCCCGGTGGTGGCCTGCCACTCCTCCCACGACTCCTCGCTCGGGCTGTTCTATCCGCTGGCCTCCCGGATGGCGGGTGATTCGGCCGGTCTGCTGGGCTTCGACGAGCGGTGGGGCGCGATCGGGCACGACGGGGTGCGGGCCGTGCCGGGCGCGCCGCGGCTGAGCCTCGACGCGGCCTTGGCCGGTGGACTGCCGGGGGCCGGTTGCGTCAGCGTGGACGCGAGTTCCGTGGTGCGCCGCGGCGGAGCGCCGTCGGGGGCGCACAGCGACATCTGCCACGAGGAACTGGCCCGGGTCGTGGTCGCCGCGGGGCGCATGGGGCGCTGAGTTCCGGCCATGTGCCACCGGCACGCCTCGACCGCCCCCGCATGCGCCCGCATCCGGCAGGGCATGTTGGGCACGTCGGGTTCGGCTGCTTCGTTCGAAGGAGTGGACGGGCACAGGTGTGAACGGGGGCTCTGCGGAGGTGAAGGTGCGATGGCAGGTTTTCGGAGTCTGGCTTACCAGGTACGGGACGCGCGCAACGACCGGGCCCTGCGGCGTCATTCGCTGCGTCGCTGCCTGGAGCGGTTCGCGCCGTACGGGCACAGGGCGACGTGGTGGCACCTGTGCGACCGGCACGGGATCGCTCCGGAGGACCGGGGGGCCGATCCGCTGCGGCTGGTCGCGGCGCTCGAGGAGTTGGAGGACGCGCGGGCGGTCTGGCTGGAGTACGAGCGGCAGTTCGCGGCGCGGCGCAGACGGGAGAAGCACGACGGGGTGCGCCGCCCGGAGTGGGCGTGGGGCGGCAGCGGGGACGCGGTGGTGCGGTGCGCCGATCCGGGGGTGCGGCCGGAGGGGACGCTGGGCGAGGTGTTGCGGCGGCTGGTGAGGGCGCTGGAGTCGGAGCCGGGGACGGCGTGCCCGGTGTGCGGGGAGCGGGATCTGCACTGGCCGGCGGCGCTCTCGGGGCCGGGTGCCTGGGCGGCCGGGGCCTGGGCGTGGGACGGGCCGGTGTGCGCGGGCTGCGGGATCGTGGTGCCGAGACCGGCCCTGGCGGACTCGGCGGTGGTGCACCGGGCTTCGGCGGGCGCGGCGTGAGCGGTACGGGTGCGCGTACGAGTACCGGGACGGACGCGCGTACCGGAACGGGCGCGGTGGGCGGAGGCGGCCGGCGAGGGCTGCTCCAGGTCTCGCTGAACGGTTCGCGCGGAGCCGCCGACGGGGCGGCGGTGCCGATGTCCCCGCAGGCACTGGCGGAGTCGGCGCTCGCGGCCGTCGCCGCCGGGGCCGGGGAGGTGCTGGTGCACCCGCGGACTCCGTGCGGCCGGGAGAGCCTCTCGCCCCGCGTGATCGGGCCGCTGCTGGAGGAGTTGCGCGGCGCGGGGGTCCGCGTACCTCTGACGGTGTCGGCGAGCATCGCCGCCGAGCCGGATTCCGCGGGGCGGCTGGTGCGGGTGCGGTCCTGGACGGTGCTGCCGGACCGGGCCGTGGTGGGGTTCGCGGATCCCGGCGCGGCCGAGCTGGGACGGGGCCTGCTGGCCCGCGGGGTGGGGGTGGACGCGGTGGTCCCGCTGGGCGGCGGGGCCGGGCCGCGGCCGCTGGCCCGGTTCCTGGCCTGGGCGGCGCCGGAGCACGCGCGGGTGCGGCTGGTGGCGGAGCTGTCGGAGGCCGATCCGGCGCTGGTGGCGGGGCTGCGCTGGCTGCCGCCGGTGCCGTTGGTGCTGTACGGGCGGGAGGCGGCCGCGTGGCCCGTGCTGCGGCTGGCCGTGCGGTGCGGCGTGGGCGCGCGGATCGGCGTAGGAGAGGTGCTTCACCTGCCGGACGGGCGGCCGGCCCGGTCGAATGCCGAGCTGGTGGCCGCCGCCGTGCGGGAGACTTCGGGCGACGCCGCGGGCGGGAGTACCGGGGGCGCCGGGGGCGCGGCTACTGCGTGAGTCTGGAGCCGGTGATGCGCTCGCCGATGGCGTCGTCCGGGTTCGACAGTGCGCAGGTTTTCAGCGAAAGGCAGCCGCAGCCGATGCAGTCGGTCAAGTTGTCGCGCAGGACGCTGAGTTGAGCGATCCGCTTGTCGAGTTCGGCGCGCCAGTTCTCGGACAGCAGCGCCCAGTCCTCGCGGGTGGGGGTGCGCCCTTCCGGAAGTCGGGCCAGCGCGTCGCGGATGCCGGCGAGCGGGATGCCGACCCGCTGGGCGGCGCGCACGAAGGCGACCCGGCGCAGCGCGTCACGGCTGTAGCGCCGTTGGTTTCCGGAGGTGCGGCGGCTGCTGATCAGACCCTTGGCCTCGTAGAAGTGGAGCGCCGATACGGCCGCTCCGCTGCGCGCGGACAGCTGGCCGACGGTGAGTTCGTGGACTTTCTCGGGAATCTGCGGCACCCGACCGAGCGTAGCCGGACGTCCGTTGACACACACATGTGGGGCCCAGCATGCTGAGCAAGCGCTTATTCATCTGCGGCGCTGAGACGGCAGGCAGACACCGGAAGACAGGGGCAGGGCATGGCCGAACCGAGGATCTTCACCTCCGCCGAGGAGCTGCGCGCCGCGATCGGCGAGCAACTCGGTCCCAGCGGATGGCTGGAGGTGGACCAGAAGCGGATCGACCTGTTCGCGGACGCGACCGGCGACCACCAGTGGATCCACGTCGACCCCGAGCGGGCGGCCTCCGGGCCCTTCGGCACGACCATCGCGCACGGCTACCTGACGCTGTCGCTGCTGCCGAGCCTGGTGCCGCAGATCATGCGGGTCGAGGGCATGAGGATGGGCGTCAACTACGGCCTGAACAAGGTGCGTTTCCCGGCGCCGGTGCCCGTCGGTTCGCGGCTGCGCGCCACGGCCGTGCTCACGGAGGTGGCGGAGGCGGGCGGCGGCGTCCAGGTGTCGGCGACCGTGGCCGTCGAGCGCGAGGGCGGCGAGAAGCCGGTGTGCGTGGCGGAGTCGGTGTCCCGCTACTACTTCTGAGCCGGGGCGGTGGTCGGCGCGGCGCCGGGGGCGGCGGCCGGGCGGGCGCCCACCATGCGGAGCACGAGGTCGGCGTAGAGCGCGCCGACCTCGTCGGGCGTGCGCTGTCCTGCCACGCTGAACCAGCGGGCCACGTCGATGCACAGGGACAGCACGGCGAGGGTCGTGCCGGGGACGTCGGGGACCTCGAACTCCCCTGCCCGCACGCCGTCGGCGAGGATGCGGCGCACGGCGGCGTCGCTCTTCCGGCGCAGTGCGACGATTTCGGAGCGGTGCTCCGGAGCGAGAGCATCGAGCTCGTACTGGACCACGCGCGCGGTGGTGTGATGCGCGGCGTGCCAGCGTACGAAGGACCGTACGGCCTCGTCGAGCCGCTCGGCGGCGGTCCCCGGGGCGGAGGCGGCGCTCTCCAGGATCCACAGCGCCTTGTCGTGGCCTATGCGGCTGATCCGGTGGAGGAGCTCTTCCTTGGTCTTGTAGTGGATGTAGAGCGCGGCCGGGCTCATACCGGCCCGCCCCGCAATGTCACGTGTGGTGGTGGCGTGGTACCCGCGCTCGGCGAAGGCATCGACGGCCGCGACGAGCAGCCGCCGCGCGGCGTCGGGGGTGACCTCCGACCACGGCTGGTAGCCATCGGTCTGCGCCGCGCTGTCCATCGCTCGCTCACCCTCGTCGCCCAGTAGGAATGAACACCATACCGGAGGGTGAGCAAGCGCTTAGCGCTCCTGCGGGGCGGACTTCGCCGCGAAGGGGTCGTAGCCCGTCATGAGCTTCTCCATCCGGGCCTGGTCGACCCGGCTGACGATCTGGGTCACCTCCTGCCGGTCGCGCACCACCTTGGCGAGGGTGAAGGCCGAGGTGGTCAGGTACAGCACCGCGATGCCGAGGAAGGCGCGCACCCAGCCGTTGGTGTCCAGGTTGTAGATCCCCAGGGCCACGGCGGCCATGGCGATGCCGAAGGAGGCGACGGCCTGGCCGTAGTACGCCCCGGTGTTCTGCTGCTTGACCGGTGTCTCGTTCATGGCTCCAGCATCGGGCGGGGCCGCCGGGCGCACATGGGCGCGCGTACTCACGTACGTACTCAGAACGCGGAGACTCCCGTCAGGGCCCTGCCGATCAGCAGTTTCTGGATCTGGCTGGTGCCCTCGTACAGAGTCATGACGCGGGCGTCGCGCAGGAGTTTGCCGGCCGGGTACTCGTCGATGTAGCCGTAGCCGCCGTGCACTTGGAGGGCGTTGCTCGCGGCGCGCACGGCGGCCTCGGAGGCGAAGAGCTTGGCGGTGGAGGACTCGGTGGCGAAGGGCCGGCCGCGGTCGACGAGGTCGGCGACCCGCCAGGTGAGCATCCGGGCCGCGTCCACGTCGACCGAGATGTCGGCGATCAGCTCCTGGACCAGCTGGTGGTGGGCGATGCGCTTGCCGAACTGTTCGCGGTCGGCGGCGTAGGAGACGGCGGCGTCCAGCGCGGCCTGGGCGATGCCGACGCAGCCGGCGGCCACCGACATCCGCCCCTTGGCCAGGGCCGACATGGCGACGGAGAAGCCCTTGCCCTCGGGGCCGAGCATCGCGGCGGCGGGTACGCGGACGCCGTCGAGGGCGAGTTCGGCGGTGGCCTGGCCGCGCAGGCCGAGTTTGCCGTGGATCTCTCGGCGAGTCAGACCGGGGGTGTCGGTGGGGACGAGGAAGGCCGAGACCCCGCGGTGGCCGGGCGCGTCGTTGGTGCGGGCGAAGAGGAGGACGACATCGGCCCAGGTGCCGTTGGTGATGAACATCTTGCTGCCGCTGACGGCGTACGCGTCCCCCTCGCGCACCGCCCCCGCGGTGAGGCTGCCCGCGTCGGAGCCGGCGCCGGGCTCGGTCAGGCCGAAGCAGCCGAGTGCGTCGCCGGAGCACAGTCGGGGCAGCCACTCCCGCTTCTGCTCCTCGTTGCCCCAGGCGGCGATGGTCTTGGCGACCAGGCCGAGGGAGACGGAGACGATGCCGCGCACGGCGGAGTCGCCGCGGCCGAGTTCCTCGGTGACGAGCACGTAGGCGAGGTGGTCGCCGCCGGAGCCGCCGTACTCCTCGGGCACGGTGAGCCCGAGGAAACCGAGGTCGCCGAGCTTCTTCACGATGCCGCGGTCCACGCTCTCGGCACGGTCCCACTGGGCGGCGTACGGGGTGATCTCGCGCTCGGTGAACGCGCGGGCGAGCCGGCGCACCGCGGCCTGCTCCTCGCTGAGCTCCAGGTTCACGGGGTCCCTCCGGGTGTGATCCGGGGCCGTCGTTCAGCTGTTAACTAGCGCCGGTAGTTTCTGGCGGGCAGGGCCTACTATGTGGCGCATGGCCAGACCGCGCAAGCCCCTCCTCAGCAGAGACCGCATCGTCGAGGTGGCGGGGGCGCTGGTGGACGCGGAGGGACTGGAGGCGGTGTCGACGCGGCGGCTGGCGGCGGCGCTCGGGGTGAGCGGGCCTTCGCTGTACAACCACTTCCGGACCAAGGACGCGATCCTGGAGGCGGTCGCGGACGCGGTGAGCGCGCGGGTCGACCTGTCGATGTTCGACGGGGGCCAGGACTGGCAGGGAGCGTTGCGGGACTGGGCGCATTCGTACCGGGACGCCTTGTCCGACCATCCCCACATCGTGCCGGTACTGGCCCGTGGCCCGGGGCGCAGGCCCGCCGGACTGCGGCTGGCGGACGCGGTGTTCGGCGCCATGACGGCCGCGGGATGGCCGCCCGCCCACGCGACCCGGATCGGCGCGCTCATGCGGTACTTCATCCTGGGCTCGGCGGTGGCCTCGTTCGCCGGTGGTTTCGTGGACGACGAGACGGCGTACGACCCGGCGGACTACCCGCACCTGGGCCAGGCGCACCTCCTGGCGGAGCGCCGGCGCGAGGTGGACGAGGGCGCCTTCGAGACGGGCCTGACGGCGCTCCTGGACGGACTGGCCCTCCAGTACGAGGCGCTGCGCGGCGGCCCCACCCGGTGACGGAGGCGGCGGCCCCACCCGGTGACGGAGGCGCCCAGCGGCGCGGCCACGTCTAGTCGGGCCGCACCACTGGGCGGATGCGCGGTGTGGACGGTCTGTGCGGCAGCCGGTCAGAAGACGACCAGCGAGCGTCCGCCCTTGCCCGCCAGCATGGCGTCGAAGGCGGCCGGGATCCCGTCGAGCGTGATGCGGTCGGTGACCAGGGCGCCGAGGTCGAGGCGGCCGGCCCGGACGTGGTCGGCGATCACCGGAAGGTCGCGGGCCGGGTCGCTGTTGCCGTAGACGCAGCCGGTGAGGGTGCGGGCGAAGTGGAAGATCTCCAGCGCGTGGAAGGTGACCTGCTGGTCCTTGCCGCCGATGCCGACGACCGTGGTCCGGCCGCCGCGGCGGGTGGACTCCCAGGCGCCGCGGATGGTCTCGGCGCGGCCGACGCATTCGATGGCGACGTCCGCGCCCTGCCCGCCGGTCAGCGCGCGGATCTGCTTGGCGGTGGTGTCGGAGGCCAGCACGAAGTCGGTGGCTCCGGCCGCCCGCGCCAGTTCCTCCTTGGCCGGGGAGACGTCCACGGCCACGATCGGGCCGGCCTGGGCGATCCGGGCCGACTGGAGGGCGGCCAGGCCGACCCCGCCGACGCCGAACACGGCCACCGACTCGCCCGGCCGGACCTGGGCGCTGTGGTGGACGGCGCCGTAGCCGGTGAGGACGGCGCAGCCGAGCAGGGCCGCCTCCGTGAGCGGGATCCCCTCGGGGGCGGGCAGCACGCAGTTCGCCGCGACGAGGGTCTCCTCCGCGAAAGCGGCGACGTTGAGCCCGGGGTGCAGCTCGGCGCCCTCGGCGTCGTGGGCGTAGACGGCGCCGACCCCGGCCAGGGCCTTGGCGCAGAGCCACACCTCGCCGATCAGGCAGTGGTGGCACTCGCCGCAGGACGGCGCCCAGTTGAGCACCACCGCGTCGCCGGGGGTGACGTGGGTGACGCCCTCGCCGACGGCGAGGACCGTCCCGGCGCCCTCGTGGCCGAGGACGGCGGGGACGGGCACCCGCATGGTGCCGTTGGTGAGGGAGAGGTCGGAGTGGCAGACCCCGGCTGCGGCGAGCCGCACCCGGACCTGCCCGGGGCCGGGCTCGGGCAGCACGATCTCCCGTATCTCCAGCGGGGCTCCGACGGCGGGCAGGATGGCGGCGCGGACCATGGTCGTCGTCTCCGTGTCTTCCGGTGCGGCTTCGGGCTTCAGGGGTTTCGGGCGTCAGGCGTCAGAACTGCAGGGACTTGGTCTGGAGGTACTCACCCAGGCCGTGCGGGCCGAGCTCCCGGCCGACGCCCGACTGCTTGTAGCCACCGAAGGGCGCGCGCACGTTGAAGCGGCCGCCGTTGACATCCACCTGGCCGGTGTCCATGCGGCGGGCGAAGGCCACGGCCGTCTCCTCGTCCGCCGCCCACACCGCGCCGCCCAGGCCGTAGACGGTGCCGTTGGCGATGCGCAGGGCGTCGTCCTGGTCCTCGTAGGGAAGGATCGCCAGCACGGGGCCGAAGATCTCCTCCTGGGCGATGGTCATCTCGGGAGTGACGTCGGCGAAGACGGTCGGCGCGACGAAGTACCCGCGGTCGTGGGGCGCGTCGGGGCCGCCCGCGACGAGGCGGGCGCCCTCCTCGACGCCCTTGACGATGTACGCGCGCACGCGGTCGCGCTGGGTGGCGTTGACGACCGGGCCCAGGCGGGTGCCCGGGTCGCGGGGGTCGCCCGAGGGGTACTTGGCGACGGCGGCGGCCGCGAGGGCGACGGCCTCCTCGTGCTGGTCCCGGTGGACGAGCATGCGGGTGAGCGCGTTGCAGCTCTGGCCGGAGTTGTTCATGACGTGGCCCACGCCGACCGCGACGGCCTTGGCCAGGTCGGCCCCGGGCAGGATGACGTTGGCCGACTTGCCGCCCAGTTCGAGGGCGACGCGCTTGATCGCGGCGCCGGCGATGGCGCCGATCTTCTTGCCGACGGCGGTCGAGCCGGTGAAGGAGACGAGGTCCACTCCCTCGTGCTCGGCCAGCGCCTGACCGGCGACCGGGCCGGTGCCGGTCACCAGGTTGAAGACTCCGGCCGGGATGCCCGCCTCGTGCACGGCTTCGGCGAAGAGCTGTGCGGTCAGCGGCGTGTCCTCGGCCGGCTTGAGGACGATGGTGCAGCCTGCGGCGAGAGCGGGTGCCACCTTGGCAACGATCTGGTGCAGCGGGTAGTTCCAGGGCGTGATAGCCCCGACCACGCCGACCGGCTCCATCAGCACGGTGGAGTTCCCTATGCGCTCCTCGAAGGCGTACGACGCCCCGAGCTCGGCGTACGAGGCGGCCACCGCGATCGGCGAACCGACGTGCACCGCCTCCGCGAAGCCGAGCGGGGAGCCGAGCTCGGCGGTGATGGTCTCGGCGATCTCCCCCTTGCGGGCGGCCAGCACATCACGGAGGGCGCCGATCAGGGCCGCCCGGTCGGCCGGCGCCGTGGCCGCCCAGCCGGGGAAGGCCGCGCGGGCCGCTCGTACGGCCGCGTCCACGTCCTCGGCGTTGCCCGCCGGCACCGCGGCGATGACCTGCTCGTCGGCCGGGTTGACGACCTCGATCCGGCCGGGTCCGGCGGCGGGCCGCCACTCGCCGCCGATGTACATACCGTCGTGGGCCTTCATGGCATTCCTCCCGAGCACGCACCAGCGCGTAGACCTGACGTCGTCCACACCCTACAAACTAGCGGCGATAGTTTTCCGGGCGCCAGGGGCGGACGGCATCAGATGATGCCGAAAAGCATCCCTGCGGCGAGGACGACGAGGGAGGTGAGAGCCGCCCATTTCACGGTGAATCGCGTGTGATCGCCGAACTCGACCTTGGCCATGCCGACCAGGACGTAGACAGCCGGAACCAGCGGGCTGGACATGTGCAGGGCCTGGCCGACCAGGGAGGCGCGGGCGATCTCCAGCGGGGACACCCCGTGCGCGGCGCCGGCCTCGGCCAGTACCGGCAGGACGCCGAAGTAGAAGCCGTCGTTCGACATGAAGTAGGTGAGGGGCAGGCTCAGCAGGCCCGTGACCAGGGCCATGTGCGGGCCCATGCCCTCGGGAATCGCGTCGACCAGCCAGTCCGCCATGTGCTTGACCATGCCGGTGCCGGTGAGGACGCCGGTGAAAACGGCCGCGGCGAAGACCATGCCGGCCACGTTGAGCACGTTGTCCGCGTGGGCGGCGATACGGGCCTTCTGGTCGGGCATGTGGGGGAAGTTGACCGTGAGGGCGAGGGCGGCGCCGAGGAGGAACAGCACCGGGATCGGCAGCAGCTCCATGATCATCGCGGTGAGCAGGACGACGGTCAGACCGGCGTTGAACCAGTACAGGCGGGGTCGCAGGGTCGCGCGGTTCGGGTCGAGGCCCTGGAAACCGTCGTTTTCCGGCGGGGTGGGTGATGCGGCGGATTCGGCGGGTTCTGTGCGGTCCTCGGCGGAGCCGGTGGCCACAGGGGTGGAGCCGGCGCCGCCCTTGCGGGTGCGGGCGGCAGCTGCTCCACCCTTCGCCCCCGAGCCGGCCGGTACCAGGGATTCCTCGAGGAGCTCCTGCCCCGGCAGGGCCAGGACGCCGACGCGGCGGCGCTCCCTGAGGCCCAGGACGTAGGACAGGATGAAGACGCAGACCAGGCCGACGGCCAGCGCGGGGATCATGGGGACGAAGATGTCGCCCGCGTCGAGCTTGAGGGCGGTGGCGGCGCGGGCGGTGGGGCCGCCCCAGGGCAGGGTGTTCATGACGCCGTTGGCGGTCGCCGCGACGCCGGTCATGACCACCAGGCTCATGCCGAGCCGCTTGTAGAGCGGGTACATGGCCGAGACGGTGATCATGAAGGTGGTGGAGCCGTCCCCGTCGAGCGAGACGATCGCGGCGAGGACGGCCGTGCCGACCACGACACGCATCGGGTCGGCCTTGCAGAAGCGCAGGATGCCCCGCACGATCGGATCGAAGAGGCCGACGTCGATCATCACACCGAAGTAGACGATGGCGAACATCAGCATGGCGGCGGTCGGGGCGAGCTTGCCGACGCCGTCGATGACGTAGTCCCCCAGGTGCGCGCCCTTTCCGGCGAACACGCAGAAGAGCGCGGGGATGAGCACGAGCGCCGCGATGGGCGACATTTTCTTCAGCATGATCAGAACCAGGAAGGTCGCGATCATGGCGAAGCCGAGGAAGGTCAGCATGCAGGGAACGTAGGTGCCTCCTCCTTATGCCAACAAGACGTCCACGCGTGAGCAATACGAGCAAAAGCCCAGCTCAGGGCAGGGGTGTCAGCTGGACGGGGAAGCCGTTGAGCACCGCCGTGCCGGACAGGGGGTCCAGCCGGCTGCCGTCGAGCAGCTGGTTCACGTTCACTCCGGGCGCGGCGGAGGCCACGGCGAGGCGGGTGCCGGCCCGGTCGTGGCCCCAGCCGTGCGGGAGGCTGACCACGCCGGTGCGGACGGCGTCGGTGACCTCCACCGGCACCTCCAGGCTTCCGCCGTCGGCGGTGATGCGGGCCATGCCGCCGTGGGCGAGGCCGAGCCGGTCCGCGTCCTCGGGGTGGACCTGGAGGGTGCAGCGGTTGGAACCTCCGACGAGGGCCGGGACGTTGTGCAACCAGCTGTTGTTGGACCGCAGGTGGCGGCGGCCCACGAGCACGAGGGCGGCGGGGTGGTCGGCGAGTGCCGCGCGCAGCCTGGGGAGCTCGGCCGCTATCGGGTCCGGGAGCAGCTCGATCCTGCCGCTGCGGGTCCTCAGCACGCCCGGGAGCCGGGGCCGCAGCGGGCCGAGGTCGATGCCGTGGGGGTGCGCGAGCAGCCGTCGCAGGCTGAGCCCCTCCTGCCGCGCGGGCCGCCCGGAGTCGCCGTCCGTCGGCCCGTCGGCGCCGAACCGGTCCCCGTACGGGCCGAGTCGGAGCATCAGGTCGAGCCGTCGCTCCGGGCCGCTCTCGCCCGTGAGTAGGCCGGCGAGGTGCGCCGGGTCGGCTCCGTGCAGCGGAGAGCGCGGGTCGGCGGTCTCTTTGGTGAGGGCGCCCTGGATCGCCATCTCGTCGACGGCGGAGGGCTCGGCGGAGCCGTGCATGCCGGAGACGGCCAGGATGAGACGGGCGTGGATTTCGCACTCGTCGAGCCGGTCCGCTTCGAGGGGGACGGCGGGGCGGGTGTAGCGGACCTGGTTGTGGATGGCGAAGCCGTTGAAGGCGAAGTCGTGGTGGGCGCTCTGGGAGGGCGGCGGCGGGGGCAGCACGACATGGGCGTGGCGCGAGGTCTCGTTGAGGTACGGGTCGACGCTGACCATGAAGTCGAGACCGGCGAGGGCGGCGTCGAGCCGGCGGCCGTCGGGGGCTGACAGCACGGGGTTGGCGCCGATGGCGATCACGGCCCGGATCCGTCCCTCGCCGGGGGTCTCGATCTCCTCGGCCAGGGCGGCAGTGGGCAGTTCGCTCTTGGCCTCGGGGTGGCCGCTGACCCGGCTGTGCCAGCGGCCGAGGGCGAATCCCCGGCCGGGCCCGGCAGGGCGGGGCCGCGGGCCGGCCGCCGGGAGCGGGAAGAGGGCTCCGCCCGGACGGTCGAGGTTGCCGGTGAGGGTGTTGAGTACGTCGACCAGCCAGCTGGCGAGCGTCCCGTACTCCACGGTGCAGCTGCCGATGCGCCCGTAGACGGCGGCGGTCGGCGCGGCCGCGAGGTCGCGGGCGAGGGTGCGGATCTCGGCGGCCGGGAGGTCGCAGGCGGGAGAGACGGCCTCGGGGGTGAAACTCCCGAGCGCGTCCGCGAGTTCCCCGAGGCCCTCGATGTGTTCCGCCAGGACGCCGGGATCCGCGAGCTTCTCCGTCAGCAGGGTGTGCGCGAGCGCGGCCAGCAGCAGGGCGTCGCTGCCGGGCCGCGGCGCGAGGTGCCGGTCGGCGAGCCGGGCGGTGCGCGTGCGGCGCGGGTCGACGACGACGAGGGTGCCGCCGCGCGCCCGCAGGGCCTTGAGCCGGCCGGGGAAGTCGGGCGCGGTGCAGAGGGAGCCGTTGGACTCCACCGGGTTGGCGCCGAGCAGCAGCAGGAAGTCGGTGTGGTCCAGATCGGGTACGGGGATGGCGAAGGGGTCGCCGAACAGGAGCCCGCTGGAGACGTGTTTGGGCATCTGGTCGAGCGTGCTGGCGGTGAAGAGGTTGCGGGTGCCGAGCGCGCCGATCAGGAGCGGCGGGTAGAGGGCGCCGGCCATGGTGTGGACGTTCGGATTCCCGAGGACGACACCGGCCGACTGGGCTCCGTGTTCCCGGACGAGAGCGGGGACGGCGGCGGCGATGGCGTCGTAGGCCTCTTCCCACGTGGCTTCCCGGAGTTGGCCGCCGCGGCGGACCAGGGGGGTGCGCAGCCGGTCGGGGTCGGCGTCGAGCGCACCGAAGGCGGCGCCCTTGGGGCAGATGAAACCGCGGCTGAAGATGTCGTCACGGTCGCCTCGGGCGCCGGTGACGGTGGTGCCCTCGATGGTGAGGGTGAGGCCGCAAGTGGCTTCGCAGAGAGGGCAGATACGCGGGGCGGTGCGGGGCATAGGGCCCTCCTGGGGACGGCGGGCGGCGGCGCGGGCCCGGTCCGGGCC